>JALYZQ010000173.1 GCA_030948805.1 Actinomycetota bacterium
GGGCGAGGGGACGCCAGACCGACATCCACGGCGCGCCCATCACGATCAGCGGGGCGGCCACGGTGAGCAGTAGCACGTGCTGGATCATGTGCACCCAGAACAGCCGATCGGCATAGTCGTCGATCGGCCCCTTCAGGGATACGACGATCGTGAGCAGCCCCGCGTAGAAGTAGAGCGCACGGCGCTGGTGGCGCCGGTCACGCGGTCGGCGCAGGATGTGGGCGACGCGTCGCTCGCCGCAGACGTGCAGGCCGAAGGCGATCGCCGCCAGCAGCAGGGGAAGATCCTGCACTGAGGCCGCCAACTACTGCCCGCCACGCCCGAACCGGCGGAAGGAGACCGCCCACAGTCCGGCCACGACGAACACCAGAACCAGCGGGAAGATGAGCGTCAGTGGCCCGGCGGCGCTGACGTCGTCCACCTTGGTCACCGCGAGAACGAGCGCGAGTATCACTTGACCAGGTACAGCAGGACGTAGGCGATCACTGCGACGATGGCCAAGGTATAGAGGAACACTGCGCACGCGTCGGCTGACGGCCGCAGAAGCTCATTGCCGGCCGTGCCCAGACGGGGAGCGGCCGGCGGTCGGCGCAGGGTCTGCGCGACCAGTGTCTCGAGCCAGTACAGGGCCCCGAGCCAGAAGGCCAGCTGCACCACAGTCCACCCCCAGAAGACCGCGGCCCAGCCACCGTCGGCGGTCTTGAAGGTGATGGTCGCGTACTCCAGGCCCTGAGCCACTACGACGAGAGTCCCCAGGGCCAGCGCCAGCAGACTGAGCGTCCGCCAGCGCGGGCTGAGCCCGGCGACGATGCTGCGCCGGGCGAGGTCCAGAGCCACGGCGCTGAGCACCGTGAGCACGAGCACGGCGATGCCCCAGGACTGCACCGGGCTGACGTGCTTGGGTCGCCACAGCCCGTTGGAGTCGACGGTCCGCAGGTACAGGAACGCGAACAAGAAGGACATGAACACGAACGCGGTCGCGCTGGCCGTCAGCCGCGCGCCCACGCTCAGGTTGGCCGTCAGCTGGCGAAGGTCATCGGCGCGGGCGGCGGCGGGGTCCGTGCGGACGTTGAGTCCGGCCCCGATCTCTCCGGGCTGGCCGGGTGAGACGCTCATCTTCTGGCCTCGGTGGAGGACACGGTGGGCGCCGCCGTGGGCCGCAGCTCGGCCACCGGCGGGGCGTCGGGCACTCCGTAGTCGTAGGGATGAGAGTGGATGACCGGGATCTCTTCGAAGTTGTAGACCGGGGGCGGGGAAGGCAGCTGCCACTCCAGACCGCGCGACAACCACGGGTTGGCGATCTCGGGCTCGCGCTTGATGACCAGCGACCAAACCAGGTTGACCAACAGGACCAGCATCGACGCGCCGAGGCAGAAGCCCGAGGTCGAGACGAACACGTTGAGGGTGTGCAGGGAGGCGTTGTAGTTGGACACCCGGCGCGGCATGCCCAGCAGCCCGGCGGCGAACAGCGGAAAGAACGTGGTGTTGAAGAACACGAACATGGTCCAGAAGTGGAGCTTGCCCAGCCGCTCGGAGAGCTTGAGGCCGGTGAACTTGGGGAGCCAGAAGTACAGGCCGGCCATCAATGCAAAGACCAGTCCGCCCATGATCGTGTAGTGGAAGTGAGCCATCACGAAGTAGCTGCCGTGCGTGGTGACATCGCTGGGCACGTCGGACAGGAAGACCCCCGAGATGCCGCCGATGAGGAAGTTGAAGAAGAAGGCCAGGGAGAACAGCATCGGGACGGTGAAGCGAATTCGGGCTCGCCACACGGTGCCCATCGCGTTGAGGAAGATGAGTCCTGTGGGGACCGAGATGAGCTCGGTGGTGAACATGTAGAACGGGCGCAGGTTGGCGTTGATGCCGCTTACGAACAGGTGGTGCTGCCAGACCATGAAGCTGAGCAGGGCCACGCCGAACATGCCCGACACGGCAAGGCGGTAGCCCCACAGCGGCTTGCGGGCGAACACGGGCAGGATCTCCAGCACGATCCCAAAGCCCGGCAGGGCGAGGATGTAGACCTCGGGGTGTCCGAAGAACCAGAACAGGTTGTTCCACAGGAACGGACTTCCACCCTGGCTGGAGATGAAGAACGACGTGTCCACCGTGCGGTCAAGGCCGACCATGATGATCGCGGCCAGCAGCACGGGCGCGGCCAGGACGGCCAGGATCGAGGTCGTGGTCAGCCCCCAGACGAAGATCGGGATGCGGTTCCAGGTCATGCCCGGCGCGCGCATGGTGACCACGGTGGCCATGATGTTGACTCCGACCAGGGCCAGGGCGACGCCGATCAGCGCGAAGGAGACCAGGTAGGCGTCGATGCCGCCGCGAGCCTGGACGGAGAGGGGCGCGTAACCGGTCCAGCCGCTGGGAAACCCACCCAGCACGATGGCCGACAGGAGGATGACGCCGGCCAGCACGGTCAGCCACAAGGTCAGTGCCTCCACGCGGGGGAAGGCCATCCGCCGGGCGCCGATCATCAGCGGCACCAGGTAGTTGCCCAGCGGCCCGAGCACGCCCGCCGACATCATCATCAACATCATCGTCCCGTGCAGTCCCACCAGGGTCAGGTAGTTGCCGGAGCTGATCGCGGTGGCGTTGTCGCTGGTTAGCTCAGCGCGGATGAACATCGCGTTCAGGCCGGCGACGAAGAAGAAGAACAGCACGGCGACCAGGTACTGGAGCCCGACCACCTTGTGATCGGTGCAGAGGCGGAAGTAACGCCCCAGTCCGTGCTCCTCACGCTCGCGCAGGGTGGCCGGGCGTCCGAGCATCCGCGACAGCGGGTAGCTGAAGAAACCCAGTCCGATCAGCCACCCCACGATGGCCAGGATCAGGCCCAGGAAGATGGCGACGTCGTTCTGGTCAGTGGACTGCTGGGCGGCGATGTTGCCGACCAGGCGGTTGCCGATCCAGTGCCCCACGGCGTAGCCGAGCGCTCCCCCGATCACTCCCCACAGGACGTTGAAGCCGAGCAGCTGGCGGAGCGGAGACTGGACCTCGGTGGTCGAGGGCGGGGAGAGCGTCGCGTGGGTCTCCATCAGCCGGCCCTCCTGATCGGATCGGGGTAGTAGACATGGCTGTAGGGGGGCAGGTCCTTGGTGATGGCCGCGTACTGCTTTTGCCGGGCGGCGATCCAGGAGGCAAATGTGCCGGGCCTGACGGCCGCGCCGTAGGTGTTCATATGGCCGTGCCAGAGGCCGCACAGCTCTGCGCAGCGCACCTGAAAGCTCCCGGGCTGATTGACCTTGACGTAGGCCACGTTGTCTGAGCCGGGAAAGGCGTCGGCCTTGACTGCCAGCTCATAGGCCCAGAAGCTGTGAATGACGTCCAACGATGTGACGTGGAGGGCCACCCAGCGGTCGGTCGGCAGGTCGAGCTGGGCGGTCTCCACCCCGCCGTAGCTGGGATAGCGGAAGGTCCACATCCACTGCTGTCCCAGAACCTGGATCTCCAGGGGGCGCGCGCCGGCCGGCGGCTTGGATAGCGGTGCCGCGCCCTGGCCCCCGCCGGCACCGTGCGAATCTCCGTAGAGACCGATCGTCCCGTAGGTGGCCAGGCCGAGGACGAGAACTGAGGTCACGACCAGCCACAGGATCTGGACCCGGGGCGGAGCGATCAGTGGGGGTCCGTCCACGACATCGAGGCCACGCTGGCGAAAGACCGTGAGCGCGTAGCCGAAGTAGACCCAGATCAGGGCCACTACGGGCACGGCCAGGGTGCTCAGCACGACATTGACCGTGTGCTGCTCCTCGGACTGCACGCTGCGATCGAAGGGTGGAATGTGGGGGCCGAGGACGAACAGGACCAGCGGGGCCGCAATGATCGTGAACACGGCCCACAACACGGCGATGCGGATCCCGTGACGCGGCTCAGGCGCTGCCCCGTCAGCGATAGCGGCCCCGGTACTCATACGACCTTGAAGTAACCGCTCATCCAGCCGCTGGTCTGCATCGGACCGCCGAATCCGTAGTAGGAGGCCAGGGCGCAGGGCACGAAGCACTGCCAGCGATACGTGCCCGGGCCGGGGGACATGAACTTGAAGGTGATCGTGGTGTGCGCCTGGGAGGTGTCACAGGGCGCCGCGGAGCACTGATTCTTGGCGTTTGAGTCCACGCCGGCCAGCGGGACGCTGATCCCGAGCTGGGGAACGGTGAACGTGTGCGAGGTGAGGTCCGGGTTCAGGGTCTGAAACGACTTGCCGTTCAAAGTCGCCGCGTCCCCCTGGGTCCCGCGGACCTGGGCCAGGAAGGGGTTGCGCAGCCCGGTGGCCGTGTCGTACTGGTAGAGGGTCACGGTGATCATCGTGTGGGCGGGGATCTGGTAGATCGTCGAGTGCTGCCAGTGCCCGCTGGAGTCCTGGGCCAGGTAACTGACCCAGTCGGGGTCAGGGGCGTGGCCGAAGCTGGGGACCGTCTGCAGCGTCAGATGCGCGCCGCCGTTGGCGCTGGTGGCGGCGACCGACTGCGACGGGGCGGAGAACAAGAAGCCGATCGCGTACACAGCGACGAGGGCGAGCAGGACCACCAGCACCGCCGTCACGCCGAGCGCACGCCCTCTCATTAGCGTTCTTTTACAACTGAAACGTCGCTCCCGCAAGTGCGGGTTCGTCCAAGGTGACCCTGTTTGGGGCCTTAAGCGGTCATCAATCTGACCTAAAGCGGCCTAAAGCTAGGGGCGCCAGGTTCTCTTTGACCTGCGCGCGGGTGAGCCCGGTGAGCGCGAAGCGAGCTTGCCCACCGTCGGTCGTTATGACCAGGCGAACGGGGGCGCGGCGCAGTGACCAGCGCCGCCGAGGCAGGGCAAGCGAGCGGATCTCGGCCCACTCGAGCCGGCCCACGGCTGACCTCGTCTCCAGGTCCAGGATGTGCAGCCCTACCTCGGAGAAGCGCAGCTCCAGACCGGCCTGCCCCGCGGCCAGCGCCCGTACCCCGCCCAGGTGAACGGCCGCCACCCGGATCGTCTGGGTGCTCACGGCGAGCCGTCCTCTAGTTGTTGCGTCACGCCCCGCAGGAACCGGGCCGCCGTGGCGCCGAAGAGGATCCGGCTGTCGCAGGCCAGCGTCAGGCTGACCACGTGTCCGGGCACGACGCTGCCCCCACGAACCACGGGTACCTCACGGACCTGGCCGGCGGCCAGCGCGGCCGCCTGCGGCGCGACGATCAACGGGCTGGCGCGGAAGACGCCGTCGGGGCCGTGATCGGTGACCGTGAAGGTGGCGCCGGCCATCTCCGGCGGCGTGAGCTCCCCGGCGCCGGCCCGCGCTTGCAGGCGCGTCAACTCGGCCTCCAGCGCCCTCGCTGACTTGGCGTCGGCGTCGAGCAGCGTCGGGGTCAGGTAGCCATCCTCGCTGGGCGTGGTGACGGCGATGTTCACCCGCGAGTAGAGCTCGTAGCGCCCGTCGCGGTAAGCGGCGTTGGCCCGCGGGTGCTCGCGCAGGGCCAGCGCGCAGGCGCGCACCAGCACGGCGGTGAACGAGCAGCTGTGGGCTTGGCTGACCGCCAAGGCGGCCCCGGCATTGACCTCGGCCTCCAGCTCGAGGTGGGGCACGGTGGCTCGCGTCTCGGCCGTGCGGCGCCCGATCGCGCGTTCGGCGCGCGTCGGTTCGCGGATGCTCGAGACCCCTTTGAGCCCCGGCTCGGCCGAGGAGGGATCCCACTGGCTCACAGACGTCCCCTCCGGTGCTCGCGGGCGGGGCTCACAGCGGCCAGTCCTCAGTGCCGTCCGCGCCCTCCCAGCGGCTGATGAACTCTGTCTCCTGGAGGCCGACCAGATCCGAGCGCAGCGCCTTGAGTAGCCGCGTGGCCTGCTTGGCCGGCAGATCCCAGTAGAGGACCACCTCACCGTCGTGCACGGAGACCAGCTCCACCCGGTCCAGACGCCCGCGATCGGCCATAAAGGCCGGCTCGTGGCCTTCGCGAGAGACGATCAGACGAAAGGCGCGGTTGGCCTTCACGGCCGGGCCCCGAGCGGAGGGGGCGTGCCCGGCGGGCGCTTCTCGGCGCCGAGCCCGGCCCCCAGCCTCCCGGCGGCGCCGGCCAGGCAGCCGGGACCACAGAACAGCTCCCCGCCGGCCATGATCGCCGGCAGCATGTCGACACCGGCGGCCCGGGCGCGCTGCCCGGCCGCGGCCAGACCGGCGGTCACCGAGCGCAGCGTGACTCCCCTGAGGACCGCGGTCGGGTGCATCTCACACGCGGCCCCGGCGATCAGGACGGTTCCCTGGTCTGAGAGGTCGCGGCCACCGGCGAAGGCCTGGCGAAAGGCGGCCAGGGAGAAGGCCACCGCCCGACCGATGTGCTTGGCGTAGGTGGCCGTGAGCATCGCCAGCTCGGTCTCAGGCGGCCACACGGCGGGCCAGCGCATCGGTTGCAATCCGAGCTCGGAGGCCCGCGCGGACAGGGCCTCGGTGTCAACCGCGGGCGGGGCGATGCCCAGTGAGGCGCTGAGCACGGGCTCCCACTCGGGCACGACCGGCAACTCGGACATGACCTGCTCGGCCACCAGGTAGCACTCGGGGTCCCCGAGGTCGTAAAAGAAGACAGGCTGCGGTCCCGACACGGCTCTTGGCCCCTCGCGCCGCTCAGCCGTGGATCAGCCAGCCGTCCGCGGCGCGGGCGGCCTCCATGACCGCTTCGGACATCGTGGGGTGCCCGTGGACCAGATGCGCGAGCTCGGGATAGCCGCCCTCCAGCGCCCGCGCATTGACCAGCTCCTGGATCAGCTCCGTGGCCTTGGCCCCCACGATGTGGCCTCCGAGCAACTCGCCGTAACGCTTGGAGCCGACGATCTTGACCAGGCCGGTGCGGTCGCCGTACACCGTGCCCGCGCCGACCGCGCCGTACTGGACCTTGCCCACCACGACGTCGTGGCCCTGCTCGCGGGCCTGGGCTTCGGTGAGCCCGAAGCTGGCCACGTTGGGGGTGCAGAAGGTGGCCCGGGGAACGTCGATGTACTCGATCGGGTGAGTCTCCATGCCGGCCGCATGCTCGACGGCGATCACACCCTCGTCAGAGGCCTTATGGGCCAGAGCCGGCCCGGGAACCAGGTCGCCGATCGCGTAGATGCCCTCGGCGCTGGTCCGCATCGTCCGGTCCACCTCGATCAGGCCGTCCTCCCCGATCTTCACGCCGGCGGCCTCCAGCCCCAGGCCCTCGACGTCGGGACCGCGCCCAGTGGCGATGACCAGCCAGTCGGCCTCTCCCGGCTGGTCGCCGTGAGTGAAACTCACCGATGACTCGCCGGACTCCAGGCGGCTGACCAGAGTGCCCGTGTGGACCTCGATCCCCTGACGCTTGAAGCTGCGCTCAGCGAGCTTGGAGATGTCGGCGTCCTCGGTCGGAAGCACACGGTCCAGGGCCTCGAACAGGATCACTTCGGCTCCCAGCCGGGCGTAGGCGGAGGCGATCTCCGCTCCCGAGGCACCGGCCCCGACCACGGCCAGGCGGCGAGGCAGCGATGGAAGGGCCCACGCCTCCTCGGTGCCGATCACCCGACCGCCGAACTGAGCCCCGGGTATGGGTCGGGGGACCGACCCTGTGGCCAGCACTATCTGCCCGGCGGTCACGGTGTGCTCACCGACCCTGACGTCGCCGTCGCCGACCAGGGTGCCCGTGCCCTCGATGAGCTCGATGGAGTTCTTCTTCAGTAGTCCCGCCACGCCGCTGGTCAGGGTGCTGATCACCTTCGTGCGCCGCGCCTGGACTCCGTCGTAGTCGATCTCCGGCGCGCCGACCTTGATCCCGAAGTCAGCGGCGTCGCGGATCTCGGACACGATGTCGGCCACGCGGAGCACCGCCTTGGCCGGGATGCAGGCGTAGTTCAGACACCGGCCTCCGACCAGGTCCTTCTCCAGCACCGCGGTCTTGAACCCCAGCTGGGCGGCGCGAATCGCCGCCACATACCCGCCGGGGCCGGAACCGATAACCAGGCAATCGTATGCGGATTCAGGCATCGCTACGAGCCTATCTCAGGGCAAGCGGGGGACCGAGCTGGGCCTCGGCGCCCGCTGGTGGCCAATGCGGCGCCTCTAGTCGCGTCCCGGCGGCCGGGGCATCTGGATGCGGCTGAGCACCCGGACGAGCTTGAAGAACAGAAAGCCCGACCCGGCCACGACGGCCACCGCGACGACCAGGCCGAGGACGTTGCTGGCTTCGATCAACAGCAGCGCGAACAGCGTGGCCACGATGGCCAGCAGGGCCATGAAGCCGAGCACGGCCCCATACCACAGGCGCCACATGCCGACCGCGCACACCACGAGCAGGAGTCCGAGCAGGATCGTCCCCCCCGCCGAGGGCGTCTTCCCGTGGATCTTGAGCCCGGCGAAGTAGGCGACCAGCTGACCGATGCCAACCAGGCCGGCAATCAGCGTACTGATGACGATCGCCCACGGCCGCTCCCCGGTCCCGATCGGGGTCAATCCGCCCCGGACCTCGGCGTCGCGGCGCTGCGAGCGGGTCATCTGGGGCTCGACCCGCCAGCCGCCGACCGACCTCGCCCCCGACTCCGGGGTCGGCCCATCTGGCGGCTCGCCCGGGCTCTCCGCCGGCGGCTTGGCGCGCGAAGTCGAGCCGCCGGGCGACGTGGACCGACGGGGCTTGCGGCGCTGGCCGCGCTTTCGCTTAGAGGACGCCAACTTCAGACCGTTCTGAGACGATCGCCGATCGTAGAGCGCCCGCCGCCGCCTGCGGATCGGGGGCCTCGGTGATCGCGCGGACCACCGCCACCCCGCGGGCGCCGGCCTCGTGCACCGCGGTGACATTGGCCGTCGTGATGCCGCCGATGGCGAAGAACGGGACCCGGCTGTGCTGCGCCGCGTAGCGGACCAGATCCAGGCCCACCGCGGGCCGACCGGGCTTGGTGGGCGTGGCGTGCACGGGACCGACCCCGATGTAGTCCACGCCGTCAGCCGCCGCCTGCTCGATCTGGTCCCGAGAATGGGTCGAGCGCCCGATGATCCGCTGCGCTCCCACGACCTTCCGGGCGCTGGCCACAGAGCCGTCGTCCTGGCCCACGTGCACGCCATCGGCACCCGCGGCGACGGCCAGGTCGGGGCGGTCGTTGAGGATCAGCAACGCGCCCGCGGCGTCGCAGAGTCGCCGGTAGCGCGACGCCACGGCCAGGATGCGCTGATCGGCGCCGCCCTTGATCCGCAGTTGAACCAGGTCGACTCCGCCCAGCAATGCCCCTTGCACGAAGGTGTCGGGCCGCTCGTCGCAGACGAGGTACAGGTGGGCGAGCGCCAGGCGCGTCCGCGGGTCACTCATGTCACCAGTCTGGCAGGAGTGCCGCGCTAGGATTTTCCTACGGGAGCCCCACCGTTGGGCTGAGAGGGCGGAATCAGGCCGCCGCCGACCGTCAGGACCTGGCCGGGTAATGCCGGCGCAGGGAGATTTCATGCCCGAGCCCAACCCCGAAGCCGTGGATGTCGCCGTGATCGGCGGCGGAGTCATCGGCCTGAGCGTCGCCTGGCGAGCCCGGTGCCGCGGGCTCAGGGTGGTTGTCCTGGAGCGCGGGCGCGCTGGGCAGGGGACCTCGGGTGTGGCCGCCGGCATGCTGGCGCCGATCACCGAGGCCACGCTGGCCGAGCAGCCGCTGCTCGAGCTGGGCCTGCGCAGTGCGCGTCAATACCGACAATTCGCTCATGAGCTGGCGGTGGCGGCGGGCACCGACGACGTCGGCTACCTGCCCTGTGGGACCCTGCTGGTGGCCCGCGACGTCGATGAGGCGCAGGCGCTGGAGCGCGAGCTGGACCTGCGCCGGACCCTCGGCCTCGACGTGCGGCGCCTGCTGGCCAGCGCCGCCCGCCGCCTGGAGCCGGGTCTGGCTCCGGCGCTGCGCCTGGCTCTGGCCATCTCCGGCGACCACGCGATCGACCCGCGTCGGCTCGCCGCTGTCCTGACCTCAGCGCTGACCCGAGCGGGGGGTGAGCTGTGGGAGCAGACCACGGTCGCCGGCCTGACCTACACGGCCGGGCGGGCCGGCGGCGTGGAGCTGGACGACGGCCGTGAGCTCAGCGCCGGGGCGGTGGTGATAGCGGCCGGTCCGTGGTCTGGGTGGCTCGGGGATCTGCCCGGCGCTCGGGCGCCGTGGCTGCGACCGGTCAAAGGTCAGATCCTGCGTCTGCACGACCCCGCGGGGCCGGGGCTGCTCGGGCGAGTGCTGCGGATGGGCAGCTCCTACATCGTTCCCCGTGGTGATGGCCGCTACGTGATCGGGGCCACGACCGAGGAGCGCGGCTTTGACACCACGGTCACCGCCGGCGCCGCCTTTGAGCTGCTGCGCGACGCGGGTGAGCTGCTCCCCGGCGTCTCGGAGCTGGTCATCGACGAGTTCGCGGCCGGGCTGCGGCCGGGCACGGCCGACAACCTGCCGGTCATCGGGCAGGACGCGGTGCCCGGGCTGCACTGGGCCACTGGCCACGGACGCAGTGGGATCCTGCTCGCTCCGGTGACCGCTGAGCTCATCTGCAGCCAGCTGCTGGGCCAGCCCGTCGCGCCGTGGGCGGCGACCTTCACCCCGGCGCGCTTTCGCCCCGTCGCCACTGCAGCCGGGAGCGCGGCATGATCGTCACCGTCAACGGCCAGCATCGCGAGCTGGACGCCGGGACGACGGTGGCCGGTGTCGTGGCCGCGCTTGAGGTCGGTCCCGGTGCGCGCGGGGTCGCGGTCGCGCTGGACGGCGAGGTCGTCACCCGGTCGCGCTGGACCCAGACGGTGCTCGACGAAGGTGCGCTGGTCGAAGTCGTGGCCGCGATCCAGGGGGGATGAAGATGTCGAGACCAGACCACCAGGGAGGATGACGGTGGCGGGACCAGACCGGCTGCGGATCGGCGACCGGGAGCTCGGCTCTCGCCTGATCCTCGGAAGCGGCGGCTTTGCCAACCACGAGCTGCTGGCCCGGGCGTGCGCCGAATCCGGGGCGGAGCTGTGCACGGTCGCCCTGCGGCGCGTCGACCCGGCGGCCGGGGGGTCGATCCTCGACGTCCTCTCGCGGTGCGGGGTCGGAGTGCTGCCCAACACGGCCGGCTGCTTCACGGCCCGCGATGCGGTGGTCACGGCCCAGCTCGCCCGGGAGGCGTTTGCCACCGACTGGATCAAGCTCGAGGTGATCGGCGACGACCGCACGCTGCTTCCCGACGCCGTGGAGCTCGTGTCCGCGGCCGAGGAGCTGGTGAACGACGGCTTCGCCGTGCTGCCCTACACGACCGACGATCCCGTCCTGGCCCGGCGCCTGGAGGACGTGGGCTGTGTCGCCGTGATGCCGCTGGGCTCGCCGATCGGCAGCGGAATGGGGATCCGCAATCCCTACAACATCTCGATCATCGTCGAGCGCGCCGGGGTCCCGGTGATCCTCGACGCGGGCGTGGGCACCGCTTCTGACGCCGCACTGGCCATGGAGCTGGGCTGCGACGCCGTGCTCTGTGCCAGCGCGATCTCCCGCGCTCACGACCCGGTGGCCATGGCTCAGGCGATGCGTCTGTCGGTGCAGGCCGGGTGGTTGGCTCGGGGCGCGGGCCGGATTCCCCGCCGCCACTATGCGCGGGCTTCGACCCCGGTCTCGGGCGCGCCCGACCTCCACGCTGGCGAGGCCGATCCGCTTGACCTCGACTCACCGCTGGGCGCTGGCGAATGACCGTCGACGAGCTCATTGACGGCTGGCAGGCCGCGTGGTCAGGGCGCGATCCGGCCGCCTTCGGCGCGGTTTGTGCCAGCGGGATCCAATACGAGGATCCCCTCACTCCGCAGCCCCTGCCGGGATTGCCGGCCCTGGTCGCCCACGCGCAGCGGCTGTGGATGGCCTTCCCCGACGCCCGGTTGGAGCAGACCGGAGCTCGCCTGCACGGAGGCGGCTTCGTGGCCGCGCCGTGCAAGGTGCTCGGCACCCATCGCCGGCCGCTGGAGGGCCTGCCGGCGACCAACCGCTTCGTCGTCGTGCACTGCGTCTTCTACTGCGAGCTGGCCCAGGAGCTGCTGCTCCGAGTCCGCGGCTTCTATGACGTCTATGACGCCGCCACCCAGCTCGGCGTGCTTCCGGCTCGCGGCACGATGGGTGAGAGGGCGCTCCTGATGCTGCGCGGGTTCGGGCTCCGCGCCCGCGGCTGACGCCGCGCGCCCCGCTGCGGGACAGTGGGGGCGACGTACACTGCTGCGCTTGCCGCGTCACTTCGTCACCGGTACTGAGCTGTCGCCGGCCGAGCTCGATGCCCTGCTCACCCGGGCCGGGGAGCTGAAGGCCCACCCGCTGTCCTCCAGCGTGCTGGCGGGTCAGACGGTGGCGCTGATCTTCCAGGCCCCTTCCACCCGGACGCGGGTGTCCTTTGAAGCCGGCGTGATACAGCTCGGCGGCCACCCGATGGTCCTGCGCTCCGAGGACCTACAGCTCAGCCGGGGAGAGTCGGTGCGCGACACCGCCTACGTGCTCTCCCGTCACGTGGCGGCGATCGGGATCCGCACCGCCCCAGACGACCTGGTGGCCGAGCTGGCTGCGCACTGCTCGGTGCCGGTCATCAACATGCTCACGGCCGCGCGGCACCCCTGTCAGGTCCTGGCCGACCTGCTCACGCTACGCGAGACATTCGGCCACCTGGAGGCCCTCAAGCTGGCCTACGTCGGTGACGGCAACAACGTCGCCCGGTCACTGGCCGAGCTGGGTCAGATCGCTGGGATGGAGGTGCGGATAGCCGCGCCCGAGGGCTATCAGATCGAGCCCACGGCGGGCGCAATCCTGGTCGAAGATCCCCGCGCGGCGGCCTCGGGCGCCGACGCCGTCTACACCGATGTCTGGGTGAGCATGAGCGACGATCCACAGTCCGCCGAGCAGCGCCGGCGTGCGCTGGCCAGCTACCGCATCGATGATGCGCTCCTGGACCTCGCAGCGCCCCATGCTGTCGCGTTGCACTGCCTCCCGGCGCACCCGGGAGAGGAGATCACCGAGGCGGTTCTGTACGGCGAGCGTCAGCGCATCTGGGAGCAGGCCGAGAACCGTCGCCACGCCCAGAAGGCACTGCTCGAGACGCTGCTCTCCTGAAACTGAGAGGCGGGTTTTCCCCCAGCGCCCCAGTTCGGATAGGCTCGCGCCAGCGTCACGACAATCAGGAGCCAAAAGCATGCCCCCCGCGAAACGCTCGTCATCCAGCTCGAAGTCATCCTCGTCGGCCAAGCCGGCGGCCAAGCGCACGCGCGCCGCCGCCAAGAGCGGCGCCAAGTCCACCGCCACCAGCACGCGCAAAGCCGCGTCGAGGACGGCCACGCAGGCCAAGTCCGGCGCCACCAAATCGGCCCGCTCAGCGGCCGCGGGTGCCTCAAGCACGCGCCGCTCAGCGCGTAGCGGGGGCGCCAAGACCGCGGCCAAGACGGCCGGACGCGCGGCGTCGGGCACGGCCAAGAGCGCCCGCTCGGGAGCCAAGGGTACGGCCACGGCGGCTCGCAAGGGCGCCAAGTCAGCGTCCAGCACGGCCAAGCGGGGAGCGACGCGGACTCGCCGAGCCAGCGGCGGCTCCCAGAACGCGGCCTCTGTGGCCGACCAGCTACAGCGCGGGCTCGTCAGTCCGCGCGACGTGATCATGCTCACGCGCGACCGCATCCAGGAGATCTTTGACGACGCGGCAGCTCGCGGACGGGTGACCCGCAAGGACGCCAACGAGCTGGTCACCGAGCTGGTTCGCCGCGGACGCCATGAGCGCGATGACCTGGTCTCCGACCTCGAGCGAATAGTCGACCGCGGGCGCGGACAGATCGGTGAGGCGACCAAGCGCGCCCAGCGCCTGGAGCCGGTTGACCGCCTCGTTCGAGGTGCCGACCGAGCGCGCCGCACGGTCGGAGTTGGGCCTTCGTTCCCGATCCTCGGCTACGACGAGCTCAACGCCAATCAGGTCCAGAGCCGTCTGGGGGAGTTGCGCAGGCCCGAGCTGCGCAAGGTCTTGACCTACGAGCGCCGCAACGCGGACCGCAAGACGGTTGTGGAGGCGCTGGAGAAGGCCATCGGTTAGCGGGTTCCCCGCTGAGGATTTAGTTGCCGCCACCGGCCGCGCGGCCGCTGCGGCCGCGCGGCTGGCATGCTGGGTGAAGTGACAGGCACACCTGCCATGGCCGCTTCACCCCAGCGCGGGGATGAGCTGGAGCTGACGATCGACTCACTGGCCTTCGGCGGGGCCGGGGTGGCGCGGCTCGACGGCTATGTCGTGTTCGTCAGCGGGACCGTGCCTGGCGACCGCGTGCGCGCGGTGATCGCCAAGCGCAAGCGGGCCTACGCCGAGGCTCGCGTGACCGAGATCCTCGCCCCCAGCCCCAACCGCGTAGCGCCGGTGGCCGACCACCCGGGGGCCGTCTGGCAGGTCCTGCCCTACGAGCGCCAGCTCGAGGTCAAGCAGGCTCAAGTCGACGACGCGCTGCGGCGCATCGGCAAGCTCGGCGGGTTTGCGCTTGAGCCGATCGTGCCCGCCGTGGCGCAGTGGCGCTATCGCAACAAGCTCGAGTACTCGTTCGGGACGGACTCGACCTCGGGGGAGCTGGTCTGCGGCTTTCACGCCCCCGGCCGGTGGGATGAGATTGTCGCAATCGGCGACTGCCAGCTGGCCTCTGAGCGCAGCAACGAGGCGCGCGAGCGCATCGTGCGCTGGTGCCGTGAGCAGGGACTGACGGTCTACGATCGGCGAAGCGGGGAGGGGATGCTGCGCAACCTCGTGGTCCGCGAGGGGCGGCGCACGGGGGCTATCCAGGTCCGCCTGGTCACCGCCCGCGGGCAGCTGGACCGAGATTCGCTGGCCACTGCCGGAGCGGGGCTTGACGGAGTTCTGTGGACCCAGCAGGACCGACCCGGGGAGACCACTCAGGGCGGCGAGACAGAGCTGCTGGCCGGTACCGAGCGCTTTGACGAGGTGCTGGGCGGGATGCATTTCTCGATTTCCGCGCAGGCCTTCTTTCAGACCAACACCGAGATGGCCGAGCAGCTCTACGAGCTGGCCATCGAGTACGTAGCGCCTCGCGGCTTTGAGCGCGTCTTTGACCTCTACTGCGGGATCGGCACGATCGCGCTGTCGATCGCACCCCGCGTGGCCGAGGTGTGGGGTCTGGAGCTGGTGCCCGAAGCGATCGCCGACGCCATCAACGGAGCGCGCGCCAATGAGATCGACAACGTGCACTTCTTCGCCGGCGACGTGCGCCTGGCCCTGGGCGAGCTGACCGAGCGCGCCGGACGCCCTGACGTGCTGATCGTCGACCCGCCCCGCGCCGGGCTGTCGCAGAAGGTCGTGCGGCGCATCATCGAGACCGCCGCCCAGCGGATCATCTACGTCTCCTGCAACCCGACGACCCTGGCCCCCAATGCGGCCCAGCTGACCGAGGCCGGGTGGCGACTGGAGCGTGTGCGCCCCGTGGACATGTTCCCCCAGACGCCGCATATCGAGTGCGTGGCTGAGCTGGTGCGCACGGGCTGAGCGCCGGCGCGCGGCGGCCGGCTCTCGCTAGGGTTCCCCACCATGCGCGCCGTCACCATCCGTGACCAGCAGCTGAGCATCGAAGACCATCCCGACCCCGCGCCGGGTCACGGCGAGGTTCTGGTCCGCGTCCGCGCAGCGGGGCTCAACGGAGCCGACATGATGCAGCTACGCGGCAAGTACCCGGCCCCGCCTGGCTCGCCGTCGGATATCCCCGGGCTCGAGCTGGCCGGTGAGGTTGCGGCCCGTGGTCCGGGCGCTGAGCGCTTCGCCGACGGCGACCGGGTGATGGGCATCGTCGGAGGCGGCGGGCAGGCCGAGCTGGCCGTCGTCCACGAGCGCGTACTGGTGTCGGTTCCCGAAGGCCAGCCCTGGGATCAGGCCGGAGGCACGCCCGAGGTCTTCACCACTGCCCACGACGCACTGTTCACGCAGGCCGGCCTGGTCGCCGGCGAGCGGCTGCTCGTCCACGGCGGCGCGGGGGGGGTGGGCACGGCGGCGATCCAGCTCGGCCGAGCCGCCGGAGCTCGGGTAACGGCGACGGTGCGCAACCCGGACGCCCGTCACAGCGTCAGTGCGCTCGGCGCCGAGGCCATCGACCCCGAGGACTTCGTCGACCAGGGTCCCTTCGATGTGATTCTCGAGCTGGTCGGGGCGATCAACCTGGCCGGCAATCTCAAGGCGCTGGCCACCGGGGGCCGGATCGTGGTCATCGGCACGAGCGCCGGAGCCACCGGGGAGATCAACCTGGGTCTGCTGATGGCCAAGCGAGCCCGAATCCACGGCTCGACCCTGCGGGCCCGGCCCCTGGAGGCCAAGGCCCTGACCGCTCGGGCCCTGGAGCGTTCAGTCCTGCCGCTCCTGGCCGCGGGCGCAGTCAAGGTGCCGGTGGCCGAGGCCTTTGCCCTCGAGGATGCGGCGGCGGCCTACGAGCGCTTTCAGGCCGGCGGCAAGCTGGGCAAGATCGTGCTCGTCAACGAGTAGTGGGCCTTCCACTCGCGCCCGGCCCGGGGCTCAATAGGGCGGCAGGTCAGCCCACCACTGGCCCAGTACCCGGAATGCGGACCAGAACTCACGCTTGGCGTCCTCCTCGTCCAGCGCATCATCGATGTTGGGCACGGACAGGGCCTCGGTGGCGGGCGTGAAGCGCTGAAGCTCACCGGGGCGCGCTTCGAGCTCACGTGAGAGCGGAAACTCCAGCTCGTTGATCACCGCCAGCGCCTCCGGACCCATGACGACGAGCATCTTGGGCGCCACGATGGCCAGCTCCTCGGTCAGCCGGGCCACGCACGACGCGTCGGCCATGGCTGGGTCGGGGACCGGGCACTTCACACACAGCGTGCCGTAAACGGCCAGCGGATCGATGCTCAGCCGCTTGAGCGACTTCATCAGGGCGTTGCCGGCGCGACCGTAGAAGGCCACCCCCTCTTCGACCTCCGACGGGCGCGCCGAGTGCTTGACCATGAAGATGTCGGCCTGCGGATGCCCCGAGCCCAGCACGGGCATGAGCTGGCCCCGCGGACAGTAGGCGCACTCGGCCAGACGCTGGGCGAAGGTGTTCAGCTCCCGGATCGCGCGCTCGAGGTATTTCTCGCGGATTTCGTCGTCGGTGGCCGGCATCTCCCTCGGATTGGACGGCGGGCGAGCTTGTCCTTGCGGCTGCATCAGGACTTGCGCCCCGTGGCGCGCCGCACCCGCCGTTCGCGCGAGGCCCGACGAGCCGCGCCGGGCATGGCTTTCGTCTGCAGGAACTTGAGCGCCTGGACGTAGAGCAGGCTGGCCGGATTGCGGATGATGTCGGCATCTCGCAGCGACTGGCGGAACTCCTCGGGGCCCTCGAAGTCGCGCATCCGAATCCGCACCGATCCCAGGCCCTGGGGCACATGGGCGTCAGAGCCGGCACCGGCGGCGATCCGGTACTTGGCCGCGAACCGCACCGCCTCCTCGTTGAACTCGGTGATCGCGATACGGGGGTTGAAGACCTCAATCGCGTCGACGTCGTCGAGCACGGGCAGCAGATGCTCATAGTCGGGAACTGAGTGCATCCGGTCAAACGGGTGGGGGACGTAGACCAGACCACCTTGACGCTTGATCTCGGCGATCGTGGCCGCCAAGGTCAGCCCGCGCGGGATCTTCTCCTCAATGAACAGGCCGATCACCTCACCCTGCTCAGCCGTCTTGATCTCCTCGCCGACGATGACCTTGAAGCCGTCGGCCTTGGCGCGCGCCTCCAGCGCGCCCGAGATCTCGTTGTGATCGGTGACCGCGATCGCGCCCAGGCCGCGGCCCCGCGCCTCGGCCAGCAGCACCTCCACGGGAGTTGCGCAGTCGTAGGAGTGGTCGGTGTGCATATGCAGATCGACGTCGATCAGCCGGCGGGAGGCCAGCCGGCGGCGCATCCGGGGGTCAGAGGTCTCCCCGTGACGGCGCTCGGAGAGCTCTGAGTACACGGCCTCCAGCTCGGTCGCCACCCGCGGCCAGCCCAGCCTCGTTTCCAGCTTGCGCACGGCGGCGGCGCGACCGGCCAGCAGCTCGCGATCCTCGACCAGCCGGGTCAGGTGCGCGGCCAGGGTCTGCGCCTCCCCGGGCTCGAACATGAGTCCGAGCTCGCCCTCGCGGAGGATCTCCTCGTAGACGGGCAAGCGCGACGCCACCGGGACCGCTCCGCAGCCCAGGGCACGGACCAGAGTGTCTGGCGTCGGTCGGTCACCATCGGAGGCCAGGACGGCGATGTCGGCCCGGGCCAGGGCCTGGGCCTGGCTGCACTGGCGCGCGTCGAGAAACGAGACCCTGTCGCGCAGACGGCCCAGAGTGGCCGGCGGGGCAGCGGGCCGCGGCAACCACACGGTGGCGTGCCAGTGCGACTCAGAGGGCAACAGCCGCAGCGCGCGCAGGAACGTTCGCAGGGCCGCGCGCTCCTCGGTGGCGAGCAAGACCAGCTCGGGAGCCGGCGCCGGCTCGCGCTCAGGGCCCGGGTCAGCGCCGGGAGAGATGACCCGGTAGTCGCCGGGAAAGTAGCTCTGCAACAGGTTGCGGGTGGCCGCGTAGCTGGCCGTGCGGGCGTCCAGGCGGGCGAACAGCAGGCGCGACAGAGGACGGGTCAGCTGGGTGGAGAGCAGCCGTTCGGTGGGCGCGTGGAAGCTGCCCACGTTCAGCGCCCGGGAGTGGCGCAGGGCCACGCTGGAGGCGCTGGGGGCAAAGGGCTCATGGACGTTGACGACGTCGAGGGGCAGCTCGGCCAGCGCTGACTCGATCGTCCGGGCCACGTCAACGGGCAGGGAGGCGGCGCGGCGCCGGGCGGGCGAGAACGGCAGCACCTCTCCGACGGCCACCACCACTGGCTGCCCATCGGCCGAGGCCAGCAGCTTCCCGGGGTCCTCCCGCAGCGCGCGGCGGCTCTTGCGCACCCGCGACCCATCGTCTGACGGGGCGATGATCAGCACCTTGTGCCCGCGCGCCGCGAGTTCGTCCGAAACCCGGGCCACGTATTCGTTGACCTCGCGGTTGGACTCCCAGGCGAACGGAGTCACCTGTGCGATGGCCAGACGCTGTGGCGCGGGCACATGCCCAGTCTATTGAGGCCCTGCGAGTCCGGCCCCCGTCACGGCACAGCCTGCAGGAAGTCTAGGTGGTGGTGGCGGCGGCCGGGTCCGGCTTCGGCGTCTTGGCCCGGCTCAGTTCCTTGCGCGCGTACTGCGTGATGAAGGCCTCGGTCAGCGTGTGAGCCTCGTCGTCGGGACGCTGGTGCATGGGCGACTTCATCAGGTAGGAGCTGGGTCCGTCCAGCTGCCCGGCGAGGCCGTTGTTGAGGGCCAGCTTGCAGCAGCGCACAGCGTCGATGACGATCCCGGCCGAGTTGGGGGAGTCCCAGACCTCGAGCTTGAGCTCTGCGGTCAGCGGCACATCGCCGAAGGCCTGGCCCTCCAGGCGGATGTGGGCCCACTTGCGGTCGGTGAGCCACGGCACGTAGTCCGAGGGCCCGACGTGCACGTCCTCCTTGGGCAGCTCATGACCCATGATCGAGGTCACGGCGTTGGTCTTGGAGACCTTCTTGGACTCCAGCCGCTCGCGCTCGAGCATGTTGTAGAAGTCCATGTTGCCGCCCACGTTGAGCTGCGACGTGCGCAGCAGCTTGACCCCCCGGTCGTGAAACAGCCGGGCCAGCTGACGATGGACGATCGTCGCTCCGACCTGAGACTTGATGTCATCGCCGACGATCGGCAGGCCCGCCTTGGTGAAGCGGTTGTTCCAGTACTCCTCCCGGGCGATGAACACGGGAATGCAGTTCACAAAGCCGCAGCCGGCCTCGAGGATCTGCTCCACGTACCACTTGGTGGCCTGCTCAGAGCCGACCGGAAGGTAGGAGACGACCACGTCGGTGCGGGTCTCCTTGAGCACCTCGACGATGTCGGCAGTCGGGCCCGGAGCCTTGGTGATCTTCTCTGACAGGTACTTGCCCAGGCCGTCGTGGGTCATGCCGCGCATCACTTCGACGCCCAGCTCGGGCACGTCGACGTCGAACTTCAAGGTGTTGTTCTGGCCGGCGAAGATGGCCTGGTCCAGGGGCTTGCCGACCTTGTCGGCGTCGATGTCAAAGGCGGCCGAGAACTCGATGTCTCGCACGTGGTAGCCGCCCAGGTCGACGTGCATCAGCCCCGGCACCTGGACCGCGGGGTCAGCGTCACGGTAGTAATGCACGCCCTGGACGAACGAGCTGGCGCAGTTACCGACGCCGATGATCGCGACACGCACCTTGTCGTGCTGGTGACGCGCGGAGCCGTTCGTGGAACCGTTCTTGCTCACTTGAAAACCCTTCTGGGAATTTGGGCCGGCACCGGCTCTGACGGCCGCGCGGCAACCCCAATAGTTATCCCGCGCTGCGGCGTTTGTTACACGTCGGCGGTTCGGTTGAGCTGTGCGCGCACGTAGAGGACGCGCTGGACCATGGTCACCAGGCTCAGCCCGGCGAGCACGTACACGGCCGGGGCCAGCAGCTCGAAATTGCCCAGTGACGCTCCCCGGGCGAACACCAGTCCGACCGACAGGATGGCCACGCGCACGGGACGGGTGGCCAGGCCAACCTTGCAGGCCACGCCCAGCGCCTCGGCGCGCGCGCGTGTGTAGGAAACCATGAGTGAGCCCAGCACGGCGGCCACAACCGCGGCCACGGCGACCTGGTCGGCGCGGGAGGCGAAGTACGCGGCCACGGCGGCCAGCACGATCCCCTCCTCAAGGCGGTCCAGGGTGGAATCCAGGAACGCCCCGAACGGCGTGCCCTTGCCCGACATGCGCGAGTACCGGCCGTCCAGGGTGTCCATCACCGAACCGACGATGAAGGCGACACCGGCCAGAAAGAACAGGCGCTCGACCACTAGTCCGGCGGCGGCGACGTTGAGTACGAACCCGGTCAGGGAGATCGTGTTGGGAGTCAGCCGGGACTCGATCAGGCGCTCTCGCATCAGCTCCTGAGTCGTCGGTCCCGACCCCCGGCCGCGGGAGCGGCGAGCGCGCGGAGATGGAGGGCGGGCCGGGGCGGCGGGTTCGCTCATCGATGGTTGTGCCCGGGGATCACTCCGCGCGGATGCTACGCGTCGGGCCGTGCGAAGTCACAGACGGCCCCGATCACCTCGGGCCGATCGAGCCACGGCCAGTGGCCCGCCTCGGGCACCCGGTGCAGGACCGCGTCGGGCAGGCGGCGCTGGTAGGCGTCGGCGAAGCCGGGCGCCAGCCACGTGTCCTGCTCGCCCCAGACGATCAGCGTGGGCACCTCGAGCCGGTCCAGTCCGGCCCCCGCCGCGGCCAAGCCCGCGGGGTCGATCGAGCGGTGCAGGCGCAGGATGGCCCGCTGGGTGCCCTGGTCGAACTGCTCCCAGAGGGCGTCGATGCGCTCATCGCTCCAGGCCTCGGGATGGACGCTCCCGGCGCGCAGGCCGCGCGCCAGGAGCCGGCGGTTGACCGCGCCCATGGCCAACTCTCCCACGCCGGCGCGGCGCAGCCGGTTGACCAGCTTGGGCCAGGCAAAGCCGGCCAGCAGGGGGAGGGCATCGATGATCACCAGCCGCGTGACGCGCTCCGGGTGGCGCTGGGCGAAGACCAGCGCGATCGCCGCCCCCCAGCCGTGACCGACGACGGCCACGCGGTCGACCTGGGTGGCGGCCAGGAACGCCTCCACGAAATCGGCGTAAGCGGGCAGCGTGTACTCCAGGTGCCCGGCCTTGCTCGAACGGCCATAACCGAGCAGATCGGGGGCCAGGCCGCCGCTGTGCTCGAGAAATCCGACCCAGTCGTCGGAGCTGGTAGGGGCGCTGTGCAGGTAGAGCACAGCGGCGGCCGCCGCGGGGGCCTGGCGAAAGAAGACGGGCCCGGAAGCGAGCTCAATCGTGTGCTCGGCGACGGCCACCCGGGGCCGAGGATAACGTCCTGCGGCGTGCCGGCCCGCCCGAGTCCCACCCCCCGGCAGTGGCGCGCCCCCGACCCTCGACGGGTGGCCCGGATTCGCGACCGGCTGCGCGACGTGTACGGGATCCCCAACGCCGAGCCTCATGGCCACCCGATCGCCGAGCTCATCCTGACGGTCCTCTCCCAGTCGACCAACGACCGCAACCGCGACGTGGCCTACTTCGGGCTCCGCGACCGCTTCGGGGGTTGGGCGGCGATTCGCGATGCTCCGGTGGACCAGGTCGAGGAGGCGATCCGGCCCGGCGGCATCTCGAAGGTCAAGTCGGCGCGGATCAAGTCGATCCTGGCCGCCATTGAGCCCGACGAGCGCGGGGAGCCGTCGCTGGACTGGCTGGCGCAGGTGAGCGTCCGCGAGGCCCAGGAGTACCTGGTCGGGCTGCCGGGCGTGGGCCGCAAGACCGCCGCCTGCGTGCTGCTCTTCGCGCTGGGGATGCGCGATGTACCGGTGGACACCCATGTCTCGCGGGTCGGGATGCGCTTGGGGCTGCTGGAGGCCGGGGCCCCGTTTGAGCGACTGCATGACCAGATGCTGGATCTGACCCCGCCCGGTGAGGAGCTCGAGCTGCACATCAACCTGCTGCGCCACGGACGGCGTACGTGTCACGCGCGGCGTCCGGCCTGCGGGCAGTGCGCGCTGGCCCGGATGTGCCCCTCGGCGGGTCAGT
>JALYZQ010000191.1 GCA_030948805.1 Actinomycetota bacterium
CAGCTACGCCGCCTTTCGGTTGCCCGCCCGGAGCGTGGGCAACCGCCAGCTGAAGAACCACTCCGTCAGCGCCAACAAGCTGGACCGAAGCTCGATCGCGGGGTACGTGCGTGACTGGGCCAAGGTAGACGCGCAGGGCAAAATTGCCAGCTCACGCCCGCGTGCTCACGTTGTTGTTTGGAGGACTTCGGGTCAGTTTCCGGGGGGGCTGATTCAGTGGGATCGCTCGATCCCTCCACGCTGCTTTGCGCTCGCTACGACAGGGGTCGTTCCGTCGTTGTCGTATGCAAGCGCGGAGATCTCCAGCCCCGGGCCAGGGAAGGCAGGTGGAGCGTACGTAGCCCTGTCCGCGCCGCAGAGGGCCGTCAACGTCGCAATCGTTTGTCCCCAGCCTTGAGATGAACGACGTTGGCAGCCCCTTCCACTGGCTGTATCGCTCGGCTCGAAGGCGGGCTAGGCCTGGCGCCTTTGCAACCCTCGCCTTGACAGTCTTGTGTCTTGCGTTACCGGGACGCGCGCGCGCTGATGAGACCATCACGGCGTGCGGGCCGTATTCCAACCGCGTTTTCGGCCCGTCGTCCGCCTATGGAATGACCGCCAGCGACACCTGCCCGGGCGGCTCTCTCTCGCTCTCTGCGACAGGCTTTGCGTTCAAGCGGGGTCAAGGAGCGATCTGGCAGGCTAATGCGCCAGCCGGGTTGGTCATCGTAGGTGCCTACATTCCCGCGAATGACCTCCAATCTTCTTACGTCAACAACGGCGGCCAATATGGCGGCGACTTCTACTGGACGGGAGGGCACTCAAACATCGGGCCAACCGAAACGAGCGCCTCATTTGGACCGTTCGTTTCGCGGGATTTCGGATTTCTGCTCGTCTGCAGCAGGTCATCGTGTGATGGTCTGCCGGGAGCACAAATAGCGGTATCCCAGGTCAGGCTGCGCGCCCGGGAGACCAGCCCGCCGTACCTCGTCTCCTATTCTGGACTGTGGACCGCGCCGACTTGGGTGCGGGGAGCGTGGCCCCTGACCTTCAGTGGAAACTCTCCGTCGGGTCTGTGTTCGCTGGGCGCTGACTTCGGGCAGACGGTGCTGCCCGGTACCTCGGTCCCAGGCGACCCGTCGCAGTGGCATCAATGCGCCGCACCTCCGGTCAACGACCTGGTCAGGACGCAGGATTACCCCCAGGGGGCCAACAAGCTGCACATTGCGGCCTTTGACGCGGCCGCCCGCAGCGTCGACTACACCCGGACCGTCAACGTCGACAACCAGGCACCGGGCGTGTCCCTGACCGGCCCGCCCGATGCTCCCTCCAGCGCTGGGATTCAGCATGTGACTGCGACGGCTACCGCCGGGCCGTCGGGCGTACGGGCCCTTGCATGCTCGGTCGACGGAGGACCGGCTCAGTCGTATATCCCGCCCGTGGCGAGGGTGGCCGTGAGCGGAATCGGCCCGCACCAAATCGGGTGCCAGGCCAAGAACAACGCTCTGAATGCCAGTGGATACCGCGCCGTCTCGGCCCCGGTGAGATTCACGATGAAGATCGGAACCCCGACCGTCACGGCTGTCGGGTTTACGAAGCTGGTCGGCGGGTTGCGCTGTCATCGTTCACGCGCGCGGGTAACGCGCTGCCACGTGCGCAGCGTTCGCCGTCACGTGAGCGTCTGGGTGCTGCGGCGCCGTCACGGCCGTCGGGTCCGCATCCGCGAGCGCAAGGTCACCCGGGTCCTCCTCGGACCGCACCGGAGGAGAGCTAGCCAGCGAGTGGTCGGCCACGGGCGGGCTGCGCGTGTCGACGGATGGTTGGGGACGACCACCGGCCGGGCACTGGCACACCGGCGGGTGGAGGTGCTGACCAAGCCCGACAACGGCAACACGGCCTACCACCAGGCTGCCGTGGCAACCACGCGAGCCGATGGCAGCTGGAGCGTCCAGCTACGCGCTGGACCGTCGCGGTTGATCACCGCCGCCTACGCCGGAAGCCCCACCACCGAAGGCTCGCTCGCCTCACCGGTACACCTCATCGTGCCCGCCAAGGTCGAGCTGCGCAGCGTCTCACCGCGCCATGTGGCCTGGGGCGGCACGATCCGACTGGTTGGCCAGCTCCGAGGCGGCTACCTGCCCCGTGGCGGCGCGCTGGTGCGCCTGCGGATCGGACTGGGGGGAGCCTTCACCACGTTCGGCGTGCACGAGCACGTCGGCGGCCGGGGACGCTTCACCACCACGTATACGTTCGGGGCTGGATTTCCCGGGATCCTGCGCACGTACTGGTTTCAGATCGCCTCGCTTCCGATGGGCGACTACCCGTTCGCGCCCGCCAGCAGCCGGCGTGAGTCGGTGGTGGTCGGCGGCCATCCTCAGCACGCTACCCGGCACCGATGATGATCCCCGATGGGCGATGCGCCGCCCGGCAACCTCGGCCAGCTACCCTCTCATGTAATGGTTACCGACATCCTGCAGCCGACCCACCTGCTGTTCATTCTCGTGGTCGCGCTTCTGGTCCTGGGCCCCAAGCGCTTGCCCGAGGTCGCCCGCACCCTCGGCAACGGACTGCGCGACTTCCGCTCTGCCATCAGCGGCGATCGGTCCGATGATGCACCCGGCCTGCCTGAGCACTATGCGGCGGACGAACACACCAGCTCCGACGCGGACGCCGATTCCGAGGAGTCTCCGGGGCTGTTGGGCAGATTTCCCGAATCGTCCCCTGGATCGGAGTCGCCGACCCAGCCCGCGATTAGCGAGCTGCCGGCGACCCTCGTCTCCCCGCGCGCAGCCCAGGCGGCGGCGGCCGAGTCCCCCCCGGCTGCGGACGGCGAGCAGCATCCGGCTCCAGCGCCCGCCGCATCCGAGTCTCACCCCTCCAGCTGACCTCCGCCCCGAGGACGGCCGTCAGCGGCCGGCACTAGCCTCGGGCAATGAGCGAGCTTGAGACCGCCGCGCTCGTTGCCCTGCTGCGAGTCGGCCGTGGGCCGGCCAGCGTCTACGCCGAGCTGGTGGAGGTCGCGGGCAGCGCACTTCCGGTGCTCAAGCGTGAGTGTCGTGAGGCCCATGACGGGCAGACCAGCCTGCTGGCACCGGACGCTGAGGCGCTCGTCGCCCAGGCCGCAACTGACGTCGGCGGCTGGAACCGGCAGGGCATGGCATTGCTGACCGTGCTCGACGACGACTACCCCGTCAACCTGCGCGCGGTCCATGACCGCCCGCCGCTGATCTTCGTGGCCGGAAAGCTGCGGCCCGCGGATCAGCGCTCAGTGGCGGTGATCGGTTCGCGCCGCGCGACCCCCGGCGGCCTGGACCTGGCTCACGAGCTGGCGGGTGACCTGGCGGCCCGTGGCTACACGATCATCTCGGGACTGGCGGCGGGCATCGACACCACCGCTCACCAAGCCGCCCTCGCCCGAGCGGCTCGAACGGTGGCCGTGATCGGGACCGGGTTGCTGCATAGCTACCCCGAGGCCAACGCCGCCCTTCAGCGCCAGATTGCCGACCAGGGGGCGGTCGTCTCCCAGTTCTGGCCCGACGCCCCACCCGCACAGGAGAGCTTCCCGAAGCGCAACGCCGTCATGTCGGGTCTGTCCTGCGCCACGGTGATAGTCGAGGCCTCCGCGAAGAGTGGAGCCCGGGTGCAGGCGCGGCTGGCGCTGCGGCAGGGGCGCCCGGTGTTCCTTCACGCAGCCCTGCTCGAGCAGGAGTGGGCACGCGAGCTGGCTCATCGCCCCGCCGTCAATACCTACAGCAGCGCGGATGACATCGACGCGGCTCTGCAACGCCTGAGCCGGCCCGGTCTTCTCACCCCCTGAGCGCGCGATGCCCTCGGTCGCCGAGCTGAGCGCGCCCTACGGCAACTTCATGCTTGGCCCGCGCCCGGGCGCCGGAGTGTGCGACGTGTGCTTTGACCTCATTGGCGGAGACTCACGCTGTCACCGCTGTGCTCGCAACGGCGGCTGGCTGGATGCCGTGGTCCCGATCTCCTACAGCGTCGCGCATGAGCAGCTGCACCACACATTGGCCAGCTACAAGCGACTGCCGGCCGATCTGGCCCGGCGCTTCGAGGTGGAGTTGGCCGCGGTCCTGTGGCGCTTCGTGGCCGGGCACGAACTGTGCCTAGCCACTGCTGCCCACACTCCCGGCTTTGACCTCGTCACCACCGTGCCGTCGGGCAGGCGGGACCGGGACGCCGACCACCCGCTGGGTCGAATCGTGGGCGAGCTCGTAGCTCCGACTCGTGGGCGCTGGGCGCGGCTGCTGCGTCCCGGCGAGACCGAAGTGGCACCGCGCGAATTCAGTCTGGCCAAGTTCACCGCGGCACAGCAGCTCCCCGGCCGTTCCGTGCTGCTGGTCGACGACACGTGGACGACCGGGGCCAGCGCCCGCAGCGCGGCGGCCACCCTCAAGCGGGCCGGCGCGAGCACCGTAGCTGCGGTGGTCATCGGACGGCACCTACGTCGCGATTGGCGAGACAACGACCGGCGCCTGCAGGCCCTACCGCAGCCTTTTCACTGGGAACGCTGCGCGTTGGAGAGCCCCTGCTGACCGGCCGCTACGCTCTCGCGTCCATGTGGTGGGACAACGCCGTCGTCTACCAGGTCTACATCCGCTCCTTCCAGGATTCTGACGGCGACGGAGTCGGGGACCTGCCTGGCGTCACCTCGCGGCTCGAGCACATCTCCTGGCTGGGGGCTGAGGCGGTCTGGCTCTCCCCTATCTATCCCTCGCCCAATGCCGACTTCGGCTACGACGTGTCCGATTTCGAGTCCGTCGAACCCAGCCTGGGGACGCTGGACGCACTGGACGAACTGATCGCCAAGGCTCACGGCCTGAGGCTGAAGGTCCTGCTGGACTTCGTTCCCTGCCACACCTCCACTGAGCATCCCTGGTTTCGCGAGCGTCCCGAGTACTACGTCTGGGCCGACGCCCCGCCCAACAACTGGCGCGCGGCCTTCGGCGGCCCCGCGTGGGGGCTGGATGAGGCCAGCGGACGCTACTTCCTGCACTCCTTCTTCCCCGAGCAGGCTGACCTGAACTGGCGCCACCCCGAGGTCCGCCAACAGATGACAGCGGCACTGAAGTTCTGGACCGCGCGGGGGGTGGACGGCTTCCGGCTGGACGCACTGGATCGGCTGATGAAGGACCGGGAGCTGCGCGACGACCCACCGGCCGGGGGTCCGCCGGTTCTGCCCGCCGACCCCAAGGACGCCGAGCTCGATCACGTCCACTCCCGCAACGCGGCGGACATCGGAAATGCGCTAGAGGAGATCCGGCATGCGGTGGGCCGCGGCCTGCTGATCGGGGAGGTCTATCTCCCCGTCGATCAGGCGGCCGGCTACCTGGAGTTCCTGGACGTGGTTTTCAACTTCGAGGCCCTGTTCGCGGCCGGCGATGCCGCCGGGCTCCGGGCAGCCATCCAAGCCGGGATGCGCACCGGCGGTCAGGGCTGGGTGCTGTCAAATCACGACTTCAGCCGCCTCGTGACCCGGGCCGGCGCTGCGAACGCGCGGGCCAGCGCCCTGCTGATGCTCTCCTTGCCGGGCCCTGTGTTCGTCTTTGCCGGGGACGAGCTGGGCTTTGCCGACGCCGAGGTAATCGGGCCGCCTCAGGACCGCAGCGGACGGGACGGGTTTCGGATCCCCCTGCGTTGGGACGAGTCTGCTCAGGCTGGTTTCACCAGTGCCGAGCCCTGGTTGACCGCGGCCGGCGACGTCCCAGACGACGTCGCGACTCAGGCGGGCGACCCCGACTCGACCCTGTCGATGTTCCGCGCCGCGATCGCCCTGCGCGATCGGGTCGCCTCAGAGCCACTGGGTCTGCTGGAGTCGGCGTCGGGCACCGTTGCACTTGCCCGCGGTGACTTCGTGGTGGCCGTAAACCTGGGCGACGAGGCCCAGCCGGCCCCTCCCGTCGCCGCGCTTGAACTGGCGGCGCGTCCCGGCGACGGCGAGGATCTGGGCGTGATCCCCGCCCACGGCGGCTGGATCGCCCGGTCGCGCAGCTAGCCCTTCAGAGCCGCTGACAGGAAATCTCCCGCCCGGGGTTTGTGATTTCCGCCGCGGGGGGTAGGGTGCCACCTGCAGGAGAGGAGAGAGCGACCGGAGGTGCTGTTGCGTGCACTTGCCAAACCAGGGCTGATCGGGCTGGCCGCCGTGGCCGCTGGCCTGACGCTGGCGGCATGTGGCGGCTCCAGCGGGGCGCCGGTCCTGAGCTGGTACATCTTCCCCGAGCCGTCGGGGTCCTTCGCCCACGCGGCCAGCGTGTGTTCCAAGGCCTCGGGCGGCAAGTACTCGATCGCCCTCAACGTGCTGCCCACCGACGCTGACGGTCAGCGCCAGCAGCTGGTGCGGCGCTTGGCCGCGCATGACAGCTCGATCGACATCATCGGCATGGATGTCACCTACACACCTGAGTTCGCGGGGGCCGGATGGATCAGGCCCTGGACCGGCGCCAACCGTGTGGCCGCCACCAAGGGCATCCTGCCCGGACCGGTGGCCACCGCGACCTGGAAGGGCAAGGTCTACGGCGATCCCGACAACTCCAACACCCAGCTGCTCTGGTATCGCAAGGACCTGGTACCCAAAGCGCCCCAGACCTGGGCGCAGATGATCCAGGACGCGATCAAGCTCGCCAAGCAGGGTAAGCCGCATCTGATCGAGGTGCAGGGCAAGCAGTACGAGGGGTTGACGGTGTGGTTCAACTCCCTCGTCGATTCGGCCGGAGGCCAGATCCTCAGCGGTCCGCGTACCGTGGCCATCAACCAGGCGGCGGTCAAGGCGGCGACCATCATCCACACGCTCGCCAACTCCGTCGCAGCTGATCCCGGCCTCTCCAATGCCGACGAGACTGCCACCCGGCTGGGCTTTGAGAGCGGAACGGCGGCCTTTGAGCTGAACTATCCCTTCGTTTATCCGTCAATCCAGGCCGACAAGCCCAAGCTGGCCAAGCAGTTCGGCTGGACCAACTACCCCGAGGTCACGGCTGGCACCCCAGCCAGGGTCACGATCGGCGGCTCCAACCTGGGCATCTCGAGCTACTCGAAGTACCCGGCTTACGCCTTCGCGGCCGCCAAGTGCCTGGCCAGCGTGGCCAATCAGAAGGTCGACGCGATCAAGGGTGGCCTTCCTCCGACGATCGCGTCGCTGTACAACGATCCCTCGCTGGCCAAGCCGTACCCCTTCAAGGCGCTGATCGCCAAGCAGCTCAAGATCTACGGGATCCGTCCCCAGACGCCGGCCTACGCCGACGTCTCGATCGCGATTCAGAAGGCGCTCTCTCCGCCCAACGCGATTGCCCCCCCCTCGGTGGCCAGCACCCTACGTAATGAGCTCAAAGCGGCCCTGAGCTCGGGAGCGCTGATCTGATGTCCGCGATTCCCGCCGCCGAAGGCTCGGTCGCCGCCGCCCCCCCCGCCCGCAAGCCCGCGCTGAGCGACCGCACACGGGCCGAGCGTCGGCTCGGATGGATGCTGGTCGGTCCGGCGGTGATCGTGATGATCCTGGTGACGGTCTATCCGATCATCACGGCGTTCGTCCTCTCCCTGCAGCGCGCCGACCTGCGCTTCCCCCAGAACAACCAGTTCATCGGCTTCGACAACTACGGCTCCGTGCTCAGTTCGCAGCTGTGGTGGAGCGATGTCCTACACACCCTGTTCATCACTGTCGTCTCGGTGTCCTTCGAGCTGGTGATCGGGATGCTGGTCGCGCTGGCCATGCATCGAGTGATCTTCGGGCGCGGGGCGGTACGCGCGATCGCGCTCATCCCCTACGGCATCGTCACCGTCGTGGCGGCTTACTCCTGGCGCTACGCCCTGGAGCTCGACTCCGGCTGGATTCCCAAGCTGCTGGGACTGGGCAGTGATCCGCTGGCCAGTCAGGGAGGCAGCTATGTCGGCGTGATCGTGGCCGAGATCTGGAAGACGACTCCGTTCATGGCCCTGTTGCTGCTCGGGGGGCTGGCGCTGGTCCCTGGTGAGCTCTACGAGGCGGCCAAGGTCGACGGCGCGGGGGCATGGCAGCGCTTCTGGCGAATAACGATCCCGCTGATGAAGCCGGCCATCCTAGTCGCACTGCTCTTCCGCACGCTGGACGCCTTCCGCATCTACGACACCGTAGTCATCTTCAACAATGGCGCCCACAACACCGAGACCCTGTCGGTGCTGGCCTCAAACCAACTACTCAATCGCCTCAACCTGGGTTTGGGCTCCACGGTCTCGGTGCTGCTGTTCGTGATGGTGGCGATCATCGCCTTCATGTTCATCAAGGGCTTCGGGGCTGCCGCGGCTCCCGGAGGAGGCGACTGACCATGAACGCCTTCGGCCGACGGCTGGGCTGGTCCGGAGCAACCGTGTTGCTGGCCGTGTTCGCACTGGTCCCCGTGCTGTGGATCATCTCCCTGTCCTTCAAGGACCCGACGACGATCGCCGACGGCTCGTTCGTACCCACCAAGTGGACCTGGGACAACTACTCAAGCATCTTCAGCCAGACGATCTTCACCGATGCGCTGCGCAACTCGATCGGGATCGCGCTGATCGCAACGGTCATCGCGGTCTTCATCGCCAGCTTCGCGGCTTACGCGATCGCGCGGCTCAACTTCCCGGGCAAGTACCTCGTGCTCGCGGCTTCGCTGGGGATCGCAATGTTCCCGCCCATCTCGCTTGTGGGTCCGCTGTACAACCTGTGGCGGAACATCGGCCTCTACAACACATGGCCGGGGCTGATCATCCCCTACATGACCTTCGCCCTTCCGCTCTCCATCTTCGTCCTGTCATCATTCTTCAGGGAGATACCGTGGGAGCTCGAGCAGGCGGCTCAGGTCGACGGGGCCACGCCCTACCAGGCCTTCTTCAAGATCATCGCCCCGCTAGCCGCCCCGGGCATCGTCACCACGGGTATTCTCGTCTTCCTGTTCTGCTGGAACGACTTCGTGTTCGCTTCCACGCTGACTTCGACGGCCGCCGCTCAGACCGTGCCCGCGGCGATCGCAGCGTTCCCGGGAGCCTCGCAGTTCACGGCGCCGATCGGCACGATCGCCGCGGCCGCGGTGGTCGTGACGATTCCAGTTGTCATCATCGTGCTCCTGTTCCAGCGCCGGATCGTCTCCGGGCTGACCGCGGGCGCTGTCAAGGGATAAACAGTCTTAGGAGTTGGCTAAATGGCGCAGATTGCTCTGGAGCACATCACTAAGCAGTACGGAGATGGGTTTGAAGCCGTCAAGGATATGAATCTCGACGTCGCCGACGGGGAGTTCATGATCCTGGTCGGCCCGTCGGGGTGCGGGAAGTCCACGGCCTTGCGGATGGTCGCGGGGCTCGAGGACATCACGGGCGGGGAGTTGAAGATCGGGGGAGAGGTCGTCAACGATCGCGCGCCCAAGGATCGGGATATCGCGATGGTGTTTCAGAACTACGCCCTGTATCCGCACATGACGGTGCGCGAGAACATGGGCTTTGCCCTCAAGCTGGCCAAGGTTTCGGCGGCCGAGATCGATCAGAAGGTCACTGAGGCGTCGCGGATCCTGGACTTGGGGGCGCATCTGGATCGAAAGCCGGCCAACCTCTCCGGCGGCCAGCGCCAGCGTGTGGCCATGGGCCGCGCGATCGTGCGCAACCCGTCGGCGTTCTTGATGGACGAGCCGCTGTCGAATCTGGACGCCAAGCTCCGCGTACAGATGCGCACTGAGATCTCGCGTATCCAGCAGCGCTTTGAGACGACCACCATCTATGTCACCCATGATCAGACCGAGGCCTTGACGCTGGGTGACCGGATCGCGGTCATGCGCGCCGGCGTCTTGCAGCAGGTCGGCACGCCGGCTGACCTCTACGGGCATCCCGACAATCTGTTCGTGGCCGGGTTCATCGGATCGCCGTCGATGAACTTCCTTCCCGGCGAACTCGACGGTCAGAGCCTGAAGCTCCCGTTGGGCCAGTTCACGTTGCCCTCATCCGTGACCAGCCGCCTGGAGTCCGGACCCGGGGGGGGACGTAAGGGCGTGATCGCCGGTCTGCGCCCTGAGGACTTTGAAGACGCCCAGCTGGTCTCAGACGCCCAAGGACTCGCCTTCGAGACCAAGATCGAGGTGCTGGAGTCAATGGGCTCTGAGTTCTATGCCTACTTCACCGTGGCCTCAGAAAGGGTGACCAGTCAGGAGCTCGAGGAGCTGGCCCATGACGCCGGCGCCGCTGATCTCCCGTCCCAGGAAGGAAGCCAGATGGTCGCCCGCCTGGACGCTCAGAGCCAGCTCCGTCAAGGCCAAGAGGCCCGGCTGCACTTCAGCACCGAGCACATCCACCTCTTCGACCCTGAAAACGGTCAAAGCCTGCTGGGATCGGCTGACGGCGGTAAGGCGCCGACCTTCGGGTCCGCCCCGCAGCCCGACTCCCCGGAGTCACCCCAGCCCGGGACAGCGTAGGCACCGCGGCGGTCTGGCCGACCGCCCAGCCTTCGATAATGTCGGTGGCTGATGCAAGAGCGCCGCTCGACGGGAATGCCGGGAGTCGACGCGCAGCATGATTTCCTGCGCGCGCGGCGTCGCGCCACGATGGCCAAGATGGCTGCCCGCCTGCGCGGGGAGCCTGATGACGTCGGCCAGATCCTGCCCTACGAGGAGGTAATCGAGGCGCTGGGCTTCGTCAGCGAGCGACGCGTCGGACCAGCGGTGGTGTCGCTGGACGACATCGTGGGCACGGTCGACCGGCAGCGAGAGTTCGATCGTCGCTTCCGGCCCACCTCCGGTCGTGTGCGATCTCGCTGGGAGCACATCGCCGCCGCCACGCGACGCGGCGAGGCTATGCCGCCTGTGGATCTACTGCGGATCGGTGACATCTACTTTGTGCGCGACGGTCACCACCGCGTCTCGGTGGCCCGGGCTCTGGGCCGCACAGACATCAACGCCTACGTGACCGAGGTCGTGACCCGCCTGGGCGCCCGTCGCGCCATCACCTACGCCGACCTGCCCAAGAAGAGCCTGGAGCGCGAGTTCTTCGAACGTGTGCCGCTGCCTGACGATGCCCGGGATGAAGTCCGCCTGACCGACTCCTGGGACTACGCGCAGCTGGCCGAGGGCGTCGAAGCCTGGGGCTTTCGCAACAGCCAGGAGCGGGGAGAGCCAGTCAGCCGGCGCGAGGCGGCCTTCCTGTGGCTCGAGAACGAGTATCGCCCAGTGATTGAGATGCTCCGGGAGGCCGAGCTGATCGGCAAGCAGACCGAGACCGAGGCCTACATGCGCGTGAGCTGCCAGCGCTACCGCCTGCTGCGTACCCACCGCTGGGACGATGATGTCATCCACCGCATCATTGAGGACGAAGCCGGTCGCCCCCGCCGGCATCGCTAGCTGCTAACGCCACCAGGTCTCCAGCACACGTCGCCAGTTGCCCCAGGCGATCGCCTCCAGCTCGGCGGGCTCGAAGCCGGCACTTCGCATCGCGTCCAGTAGACGTGGCACCCCGCGCACATCCCCGAGCTCAGCGGGAATGGCGGCGCCATCGAAGTCAGAGCCGAGCGCCACGTGCGCAGGGCCGATTCGGTCGGCCACGTACTTCGCGTGCTCGACGATCAGAGACAGCGGCGTGTCGACGTCCTCGGCAAAATCCGGCCGCAGGAACTGGCACGCGAACACGATGCCCACCAGGCCCCCGGAGGCAGCGATGGCATCGAGCTGGGCATCGGTGAGATTGCGCGAGGTGGGACAGAGCGTGTGAGCGGCCGAGTGAGACGCGACCAGCGGTCCGACGTCGGCGTTGGCCACATCCCAGAACCCGGCCTCGTTGAGGTGACTGAGGTCGACGAGGATGCCCAGCTCGGCGCAGCGCCGGATCAGTGCCTGTCCCGCACTGGACAGTCCCGGCCCGGTGTCGGGAGACGAGGGGGAGATGAACGGGACGCCATAGGCAAAGTCGTTGGGTCGACTCCATACCGGGCCAAGCGAGCGCAGGCCGGCGGCGTACCAGTGGTCAAGCGCCTCCAGCCCGGGATCGATTGCCTCGGCGCCCTCCAGATGCAGCACCGCGGCGGGGGGACCACCGTCACGTGCCGCGGCATCGAGGTCTGAGGGACGGCGGGCTATCGCGACGTGGCCCTCCCGTTCGAGGGCGGCCAGACGCCCCGCGACCTTGGCCGCGTGCTCGGCCGCGACGGTGTGGGGAACGGCCTGGGCCAGCTCAAACTCGATTACGCCATCTTTGCGCGGCAGTGGTTCCCAATTCTCGGCGTCCGAGGGCGTGAAAACGGCAAACACGGCGGCCCGCACTCCGGCCTCCCGCATGCGGGGTAAGTCGAGGTGGCCGCCCGGGCGACCGCTGGCAATGCCGGCGTGGTCAGAGCGCGTCAGGGCGTCATTGTGTCCGTCAAACACGCTCAGCATGGCGCCGACGGTATCTCGTACGGAGGCCAGACGAAGCTACGGGCGCGTAGGGCGCATGGTACGTTGCCGCCCGATGCCGTCTCGACCGTCCGCGGAGGCCGCGGCCAGCAAACCCCGGCGTCGGTACGCCCCCCGGATGGCGCCCCAGCAACGCCGGGAGCACCTGCTGGACGCGGCCTTGACGGTGATCGTGCGCCACGGCTATGAGGGCGTCTCGATCGAGGCCATCGCCCGCACCGCGGGCGTGACCCGGCCGGTCATCTACGACCACTTCCCCAACCTGGGGCAACTGCTTTCCGCCTTGATCGAGCGCGAGGAGAGCGCCGCTCTGGCCCAGCTGGCCACCGTGGTGCCCGAGCGACCCAGCACGTGGGGGAATCCAGCTGAGCTGTTCGCGGCCGGGATCAGACGCTTTCTGGAGGCGATCATCAGCCGGCCGGACTCCTGGCGGGTCATCCTCCTACCCCCCGAAGGCACGCCGGCCACAGTCCGCGAGCACGTGGAGGTCAACCGGGGCCGCATCCAAGAGCGGATCGCACTACTGGTCCGCTGGGCCATCGAGCGCTCGAGGGTTCCGGACGACTTGGACGTCGAGCTCGCCGCCCGGGCCATCCGCAGCCTGAGTGAAGAGGCGGGACGCCAGGTCCTGACCGACCCTGAGCACTTCTCACCCGAGCGCTATGAGCGCTTCGCGCTCGCAGCGATGAAGCTGATCTTGGCTTGAACCGGATGTCGCGCGTCTGGCGGCCTGCAGTTCGAACCGACCCTTAAGTGCGACGAGGACCCGCTTTGGGGTCCCCGTCGACGTTCCTCACCGGGCGCACTCACGGCCGGGTTGACTGCAACCCGGGAGGCTTACTACGCCCTCACAAACCCCTCGTCCTGGGCAAAGTTGCGTCATTCATTTCGGCGGTTATGGGCTTGCCGGTTTGCCGCCGGATCACGTGCTCTGGCCGTGCTGGGCGCGCCTCCTGCCGCTGGCCCATTCGGCTTGCAATACTGGATGATCACCTCACGGGGGCGTAGCTCAGTTGGTTAGAGCGCCGGCCTGTCACGCCGGAGGTCGCGGGTTCGAGTCCCGTCGCTCCCGTTCACGTTTGCCATTTCCCGCCCACCAAGTGCTTCGGGATCCAGGCCCGTCGGCGCGTTTGATTGCACATCGAGCCTGTCGTTTGGACTACATTGGCGCTATAAGGTGGGCCGGGGCACTTGAGAGCGGCTGTCGTGGACCTCACAGAGGCTAGGATTCGATCCTATGCCTGGCTCGTGCTAGCAGCGTGATCGACCTGGTCGAACTCCTGGTG
>JALYZQ010000206.1 GCA_030948805.1 Actinomycetota bacterium
GTGTTACTCACCCGTTCGCGGCTTTGCCCCAGGCCGAAGCCTGGTTCGTCGCTCCACTTGCATGTGTTAGGCACGCCGCCAGCGTTCGTCCTGAGCCAGGATCAAACTCTCCGTGAAGAACTTCCACAAAGAGTCGTCAGGAGTAATAATCCCGCGCGCCAGGAGCAACCATTTAGGCCACAGCCGGTGACGGGTCAAATCCTGGGTCTGTCCCTGGTGGGATAGACCCTTGCGCCCAAAAGCATTGGGAGCCCTCCGTACACATTGGGGGCTCCCAGGCGCAAGACGGGGTCAATCTTGGCACCGCCGTCTCAGGCGACTCATTCAGAGGCACATGAAGCGACGGCGTCGAACCTGGACACACTCCTCGACCGGGGTTCGGTCGAAGGGTGCGCATGCTGTTGAGTTTTCAAAGACCGTCGCACCTCTTTTAGGAAGGATCTCCTCCTAGAGACGGCACGCCCGGACCCGTTTGGACCCGGGACGGACAGACGAGTATAGCGCTCGGCCCCGGCTCAACGCTTTAGATTCGCACTGACAATGGGCCGGGCGCTGCTCGGCGCGCTCAGCATACGACCTGGACGCAAACCGTGCGCTGACGTGGCCGATCGTCGAAGTCGACCAGAACGATCTGCTGCCAAGTGCCCAACGTCAGGCGGCCGTCGATCAATGGAATCGTCTCCGACGGGCCGATCAGCGCGGCCCGCTGGTGAGCATGGGAGTTTGAGTCGTGATTGCGGCGATTGTGCTCATAGTCGCCATGAGCGGGGATCAGCCGCTCGAGCAGCGCCTCCAGGTCGGCTACGCCACCGGGCTCGTACTCCATCGTCGTAACGGCGGCGGTCGAGCCCACGACGAAGACCGTCACCACTCCCTGGGCCACACCGGCAGTCCGGATCACACTGACCACGCCTTCGGTGAGGTCCACCACTTCGCCGTTGCCCCGCGTGGAGAAGCGCAGCTGGCCGCCGTGCACGCCCATCGTCTACTACGAGGAGCCTCCGGAGTCGATCAGGCGCACGAAGCGACGGCGGCCGAACTGCAACACGCGCCCGTTCAGCGCCTCGCGGCCCAGATCCAGCACCCCGGCGCCGAGCGGCTCGCCGTCCAGCCGGACCGCGCCTTGGGCCAGGCCACGGCGGGCCTCGGAAGTCGTTAGGCCGAAGGCGCCGGCCAGCAGCGCTGGCAGATGTACCTCTCCGTTGCCCTCCGGCAGCGGGAGCACCGCGATCTCGGCCGGCAGCTCGTGTCGGACGTGAACGCGGTCAAAGGCCTCCTCCGCGGAGGCCGCCGCCGCGCGATCGTAAAAGCGCCCAACGAGCTCCCGTGCGAGGCCACGTTTGGCGTCGCGGGGAGAGAGGTCCGACGGCGGCTGGCGGTCCCAGAGAAGTGAGTACCAGTTCTCGAGCAGGCTGTCGGGGATCCTCAGCGTCCGCCCATAGATCTCCTCGGGGCTGTCGGTCACGCCGATGTAGTTGCCCAGCGACTTGGACATCTTCTGGCTTCCATCGATGCCGATGAGCAGCGGGAGGGTCATGATCACCTGGCCGCTCTGCCCGTACGCGCGCTGGACGCTTCGGCCGAGCAGGAGGTTGAACTTCTGATCGGTAGCGCCCAGCTCGACGTCGGCCTTGACGGCCACCGAGTCGTAGCCCTGGAGCAGCGGATACAGGAGCTCGAGCATCGAGATTGGCTCGTTGGCGGCCAGCCGCTTGGCGAAGTCATCGCGCTCCAGGATCTGGCTGGCCGTCGTGGAGCGCAGCAGGCTGAACAGCTGCTCTACGGGCATGTCGAGCCACTCGCTGTTGAAGCGCACCTCCAGGCGCGCGGAATCCAGGACCTTGAGCGCCTGGTCGGTGAACGTCCTGGCGTTGACGTCGATCTGGGCTGGATCCAGCACGGGGCGGGTAGTCGAGCGACCACTCGGATCCCCCACGCGGGCGGTGTAGTCGCCCACAATCAAGACCACCGTGTGCCCGAGCTGCTGGAACTCGTGCAGCTTGCCCAGCACGACGGCGAACCCGAGATGGATGTCCGGTGCGGTGGGATCGATGCCCAGCTTGACCCGCAGCGGTCCCCCCGCGGCGAGCTTCTGCTCCAGGCCGCCTTCAGGGAGACAGTCGACCGCATTGCGGGCCAGCCACGCGGCATTCTCGGCCGGCGTGGATGACGGTGTCCCCATCGGGTCCAATGCTAGACTCTCGCCGCCGCTGGAGAGGCGTCGCCACTGCCGTCGGGGCCCGCACCCCGCACTTCTCCGGCCGGCCCAGCCGCCTTGGCCGGCGCGGGTCCACGCAGTCGATGAGCGACGACGAACATACCCACCCCCCGCGTTCGCGCACGCGCGCTGCGATTCCGTTCGCGCCGCCTCGGCGTCCCTGGCGACGAGACCCCGAAGGTCGCCCCGCCAAGCCCCGGGTCCGCAAACGGCGGCTGCTCTCGATTCTCGTCGGGCTGGGCGCGTTGGCCGTGGTCTCAATGCTGTTCGGGATGATGATGGCCGTCGCCTCCGACCTGCCCGGCCTTGAGAACCGCCAGCAGTACCACCAGGAGAAGAACTCTTACCTCTACGACGATCGCTGGCGGCCGATCGGCATTCTCGCTCCGCCCAACCACGTCGTCATCGACACCAGCAAGCAGATCGCCAACTCTCTGAAGGCGGCGATCGTCAGTACCGAGGACAAGCGCTTCTGGACCGATCCCGGGATTGACCTGCGGGGCATCGGTCGGGCGCTGGTCGCCGACGTCACCGGCGGAGCCACCCAGGGCGCGTCGACCATCGCCCAGCAGTTCGTCAAGAACGCGCTGGCCGAGCAGAACAACCGCACGATCCTGGAGAAACTGCGCGAAGCGGCCCTGGCCTTCCATCTCACCCACCGTTGGACCAAGCAGAAGATCCTCACCGAGTACCTGAACTCGATCTACTTCGGTAACGGCGCCTATGGAGTCGAATCGGCCGCCCGCGTCTACTTCGGCAAGTCCCACGGTCTCGATCAGAGCTCAGTGACGACGGGCACGAGCGGGGGCTGCGGGGATTCGACCCCGGGCCGTCCTCGCCCCGCCTGCGCATCTGAGCTGAGTCCGTGGCAGTCGGCCATGCTGGCCGGCATGGTGGCCAACCCGTCGGCCTTTGACCCCATCCAGCACCCTCAAGCGGCCTTGGGGCGGCGCAACCTCGTGCTGCGCAACATGTACCAGCAGCACTACATCTCGCGCGTGAAGTACCAACAGAGCGTCAACCAGCCGCTGCCCAAGTCTGCTGACATCGAGCAGCCCCAGGAGCCACCCGCCGCGCCCTACTTCACCAGCTGGCTGCGTCCCCAGATCCTGTCGGCGATGGGCCTCGGTCACGGCGTCCCGGCGCGCGTGGCCGAGTATCGGACCTATTACAGCGGCCTGCAGATCCGCACCACGATCGACCTCCCCATGCAGCAGGCTGCCGAGCAGGCGGTATCCAGCGCGCTGCCCAGCGGCCCCGGCGAGCCGGCGGCCTCGGTGGTGGCCATCGACAACCGTACGGGCGAGGTCCGGGCGATGGTCGGAGGACCCCTGCTCAACGGCCGGGAAAATTACGAGGGATACCCGTTCAACCTCGCCACCGAGGGTCACCGTCAGCCCGGCTCGGCCTTCAAGCCCTTCACCCTGGCCGTGGCGCTGCAGCGTGGCTTCTCGCCGTACTCGACCGTGGACTCCCGGCCGCTGAACCTGATCGTTCCCCACAGTCGTGGCAAGGAGCACTTCATCGTCCACAACTTCGGCAACACCTACTCGGGTCCGATCAGCCTGGCTGGCGCCACAGCCATCTCCGACAACAGCGTCTTCACCCAGGTGGGCCTGGCCGCCGGGACCAGCCGCGTGGCTCGGATGGCTCGGGCCATGGGCATCCGCTCGCCGGTGTCCAACAACTACGCCATGATCCTGGGCGGCTTGCGCGAGGGCGTCTCCCCGTTGGACATGGCGCATGCCTACGAGACCTTCGCCGAAGGCGGCCGGCGCGTGTACAGCCCCCGGCTCGGTGATGTCGGCCACGGTCCGACTGGCATCGCCCAGATCAACTGCCCCGCATCCGTCTGCCGCCACCCGACCAGCGTCGATCACCCCCACTACAAGCGGGTCATCCCGCTCAGCGTCGCCCAGACCATCCACACGATGCTCAACGGAGTGGTCGCCCACGGCACGGGTACCTCGGCGGCGATCTCGGGGGTCAACGTGGCCGGCAAGACGGGAACGACGACCAATTACGGCGACGCCTGGTTCGTGGGCTGGACCCCGCAGATCACCACCGCGGTCTGGGTCGGCTTCCCCAACCGCCTGGTGCCGATGACCACGCTGTACAACGGCGGCCCGGTCGAGGGGGGAACGTTCCCGGCCGTGATCTGGCACAACTTCATGACCTCGGCGCTGCAGATCTTCGCCGCCGAGCAGGCGGCCGGCCACCCCGGCAAGCCCAAGGCTGTGACCACGACGAGCTCCTACGGCGCGACCGGCACCGCCCCTCTGGGGGCCAGTCCACCCGTGACCCAGACCCAGACCGCGGCACCGGCCCCAACCGGGACCGCCAACAGCGGCGCTGGCGGCGGCAGGGGCGCGGGCAC
>JALYZQ010000207.1 GCA_030948805.1 Actinomycetota bacterium
GCCCAGAGCTGCGGTGGGCTCATCCATGATCACGAGCTTGGCCTTGGACATGACCGCCTTGGCCACCGCAACTGACTGGCGCTGGCCGCCGGACAGCGAGGCCACGGGCTGGCGGATCGAGCGCACCGTGGTCACCGACAGATCGGTCAGGGTCTGCCGGGCCGCCAGCTCCATCCGGGACTCGTCCAGCGTTCCCCGACGGCGAGGCTCATGGCCGAGGAACATGTTCTGGACGATGTCCAGGTTGTCGCACAGGGCCAGATCCTGGTAGATGGTGGTGATCCCCAGCGCTTCGGCGTCCCTGGGGCCGCCGAGGTGGACCGGCCTCCCCTCCCACAGGATCTGACCCCCGTCGGGGTGCCACAGCCCAGAGACCGTCTTGATCAGCGAGGACTTGCCGGCCCCGTTGTCGCCGATCAGCGCCGTGACCTTACCCGCAGGCACCTCCAGATCCACCGAGGACAGCGCCTGGACCGGACCGAACCGCTTGCTGATCGCCTGTAGGGCCAGCAATGACCCATTGGCGCCCTGCGGAGCCGGCGCGTCACCGACCGGAGTGTTGGAGGTGCTCATTGCGGATGGCCGTACTGCGGCGGGCGTCGTGCCCGCCCGCTGGGCGCGGGCGAGCACTGCGCCTCATCTGGGTCCTGGCTAGGGCTAGCTTATCCCCGCCTTCTTGCACGCCGCCGCGTAGGACCCCGCACAGAGTTGACTGGTGGGCACGAACTTGTCCTTGACGACCGTGGTCTTCATGTTCTTGGTCGTGACCCACACGGGCTGCAGCAGCACCGACGGCACGCTCTTGTTGTGCTCGTTGATGTCCGTCGCGCTGCCGTTGATCAGCGACGCGGGCGGGGTCTTGGAGGCCCGCAGGTACACGGCCAGCGCGGCGGCGGCCTGAGCCTCTTTGTAGATCGCCTTGTAGACGGTCCCGCACTGGTAGCCGGAGAGCACTCCCTGGAGCCCGGTCAGGGTGGCGTCCTGCCCCGTGGTGGGGAAGGTGTTGGGCTTCACGCCGTGGGTCTTCAGGTAGGTGACGATCGGCGACGCGGTCTCGTCGTTGGGGATCAGCGCAGCGTTGATGCTCTTGTGGGCCGTGAAGGCCTGCTGGAACTCCGTCAGCGCCGTCGGCGGGTCCCACGTGCCTGCGGTGCGGGCGACCAGGGTGTACTTGTGCGACGCGAACAACGGATTGAGCACCGCGTTGTAGCCCTGGGCGAACAGTGTCGCGTTGTTGTCAGTCGGATCGCCGTGCATTACCACGACCTGCGGCTTGGTGACCTTCTGTGCGGCCGCGCAGCTGACCAAGCCCTGGCCCATGATCCTGCCCACGGTGACGTTGTTGAAGCTGACGTAGTAAGGGCGGCTGCCACCGAGCGTTAGGCGGTCGTAGTCAATTACCTTGACGCCGTGAGCGGCGGCGTACTTCTCCACCTGGGTGCCCGTGCCCGAGTCCTCGGGGTCGCTGAGGATCACCGTCGCCCCATTGGTGATGTCGGTCTGGGCGTCGGTCAGGAACGTCGAGTTGCTCTTCTGCGCGTTCTGGATGATGATGTCTGAGGCCGGCACGCCGGCGGCCAGCAGGGCCTTGCGGATCATCGGCTGGTCAAACTCCACGTAGCGGGTTGAGCTCGTCGTGTCGGGCAGAATCGCCGCGACCTTGCCCTTGCCGCTCTTCCCGATCGACTTCAGCGCCGCCATGGCCGAGAAGTCGTTGGTGAAGTGCGCGGCCGAGATGCTCGCCGAGGACCCGCCCGCTGCGGATGACGACGAACTCGACGTGGTGCTCGAACTCGATGAACTGCCGCAGCCGGCGACGAGCGCAGCCGCGATGAATGCGGGCGCGATCGCCCATTGCCAAACCCTCATGATGACCTCCTCGACGGCAAGAGCGCTTCCCCGCGCTCTGTGGTTCTAAGTTGTTTGTCCCTCTCAGGAGACGGGCCAAAGCTTTCACACCGCAGCCGGTCTGTCCATCCGTATTAACGGAACGTAAAGACTATCCCCATCGGGCGACCGAGCTCAGGCGCCAAGATGCGCACCCGGCCCGGGCGCAACGGCGACTGAGCCCTCGGGCGGGGTGGCCCACGGCGGCAACAGGCCGAGCACGTTGCCCCCGAAGCCGCCACCCATGATCCGCGCTCCCACCGCCCCGGCCTCATGCAGACGGCGTGCGGTCGTCTCCACCGCCGGCGTCGAGACCTCATAGTCGTCGCGAAGGCTGGCATGAGACGCGTTCAGCAACTCCCCGACCCGCTCCAGGTCGGCGTCGGAGAGCGCGGCAACAGTCTGCTCCACGCGCTCGTTCTCGGTCACCACGTGACGCACGCGTCGAGAGAGCGGCTCAGGCAACTGCGCGGCCATGGCCTCGGTGGCCTCGCGCAGGCTCTGGAGCCCGAGCAGTTCGCAGGCACGTGCGCATTCGGCTCGGCGCTGGTTGTACCCGGGCTGCTGGCCGTCATCGTTCTGGTGGCGTGCACCGTGGGCACGTGGCTGGCCGGAGTCCAAGGTGACCAGTGAGTAGTCCCTGAGATCGAGCGCCACCGTGTCGACCACGAGGGACGCGAAGTCGATCCGCAGCGCGCGGTCGCACTGGCCGCACAGCGACGCGATCTGATCGAGGAGACCGGTCTGGGCGCCGACCCACTCGTTTTCTACCTTGGAGCAGATACGCGCGAGCTCGATCCCATCGCCAAGCGGGGAGTCGGCCGTCGCGAGCAGCGCCAGGGCCAGCGCGACCTCCAGCGCCGCCGAGGATGCGAGGCCCGAGCCGCGGGCAACCGTGCCCGTGATCTCGAGCCTTCCGCCCCGTAGGGAGTGTCCGGCCGCCTGAAGCTCAGCCACCATCCCGCGCGCAAACGCGCGCCAGCCGCCGACCTGTGGCGGATCGGAGAGCCCGAACGTGTCCGCGGCGTCGAGATCGGCAGCCACGACTGTGATCTGATCTGACTCATCGCCGCACGCTGTGACCGTTACGCCGTCGCTGATCGCAAACGGCAGGGCGAGGCCCTGGTTGTAGTCGGTGTGCTCGCCGATCAGGTTCACGCGCCCAGGCGCGAAGGCGGTCACGACCGAGGGCACGGTGTACTCTCCCGGGCCATGGTCACGACGCTCATCATGCATCCCGTCTCGGTGTGTCATGGATGACGACCTGCAGCGTCGCCTGGCCTCCAACGAGGCCGTGTTTCGACGCGTCAATGAGGGCATCGAGCGCGGTCAGTGGCCCGGTGATGAGAGTCGCCCCGTCGGTTTTCGCTGCGAGTGCGCGCGGCTGGGCTGCAACTCCCTGCTCGAGTTGACCGTCGCCGACTACGAGCGCGTACGCGCCGGTTCCCGGCGCTTCGTCATGGTGCGCGGCCATGAGCTGCCTGACCTCGAGACGGTGGTCGAGCGCATAAACGGACACGTGGTCGTGGAGAAGCGCGATGAGGCGGGAGTCCACGCTGACGGCACGGACCCGCGCTCCTGAGGGTGCAGCTTGATCAGGCGTACTGCTGGCAGCCGCTGACCGAGTCTCGGGCCCGGGCGGGCTGAGCGTCGACGGTCCGGGGCGTCGCGGCCTGACGCTGGTCGTGGCGCTTGCGCTCGAGAAGGTCGAATCGCATCCGGACCTCCGTCCCTCGCCCGGCCCGGGGCACGATGGCCAGCTCGTCACTGACCTGGGCGATCAAGGCCAGCCCTAGACCCAGCCCTGGGCGGTCGGCCTGGGGCTCGAGGCCCCCGCCGTCATCGGCGATCAGGACCCACAGCTCGCCTGAGGGAGCGGCGGCCGTCACATACACGCTGCCGGGCTCACCGCGGTAGGCGTGCACCACGGCATTGGTCAGAGCCTCGGAAGTCGCCAAGCGCACCGCGTCGATCAGCGTCTCGTCCGCGCCTGATTGGGCAGCGAACTGGCAAACGGCACGTCGCGCCAGCGGCACCGATGCCGCCTGTGTGGGGAGCTTGAGGCTCAGAGTCTTGTCGACACTCCTCATATCGTTGCTTTACCCCTTATCCGACCAGCTTACGCGCCGCCGCGGCGGCCGGACTGCGGCCTTTTAGTCCGCTTCGGCAGACCGAGCCGCCCCCCGGCCCAAGCGAGGAGCCAGAGCGCCGATGCGCCCGAGCACCGAGCTCAAGCCGCGGCGCGACCCCAGGTCCTGCACGTTGGCTAGCTGGTTGTGAGCCTCGGCACACTGAGGCTCCACGGACAGCGCGGCACAGAAGGCCGCGGCGGCGTCTGAGCGACGGCCCGCGGCCAGGGCCACAGCTCCCACCGCCAGGTGGGGTCCGGCGTGCTCGGGGCCAAGTTCCAGCGCTCGCTCGGCGGCGTGCCGAGCGTCGCTCAACCGCTGGCGCAGGGCGGCCAGGCAGTGGGCCAGGCGGGCGTGAGCCTCCCAGGAGCCAGGCTCGCGCCGGGTGGCCTCCACGGCCGCTTCGACGGCCTCCTCATCACGGCCCAGGCGACCCAGAGCGACGCTGGCCAGGCGATGAGGCTCCTCGACGCTTGGATTCAATGAGGCCGCCGCCCGCGCTGCCTCCAAAGCGGCGACGGGCCGGTCGTTGCCGAGCTGGGCATTGGACATCAGACACCAGGCCAGCGCGTTGCGCGGGTCGTCGCTGATCGCCTGGGCCACGGCGGGAACCGCGTCGGCGTAGCGACCGAGCTCGTACAGCGTCTGGGCGCGCGTCAGAGGCGGTTCGGATCTAGGCGCTCGGCCCAGGCTGTCTGTCATTCGAGTCCGTCCTTGTTCTCGTGATCATGATCCTGGACCCTCCCGTGAGCCGACTCGGGACGCGCTCTCGAGGCACATCAGGGTTGGCTATCGGCTCGGCGTGGGTATCTCCTAACTAGACATAGGTGGAGAACGCCCCGAGGAGAGGGAAGCGATGGCCGATCCCAAGCAGTCTGCAGATCGCTCCGGCGAAGGACAGATGCGGGCGCTCTATGAGCAAGCCGAATCGACTACGGCCAAGGCCTTCGAGGAGCTGGTGAGCAAGCCAAGCTTCGGCACCCTGCTGGCCCGCAGCGCCGAGAACGTGGCCGCGCTGTCTCGGATCGGAGCCGACTTCGGTGATCTGGTGCTGCGCAACCTGCGCATCGCGGGACGCTCGGACATCACTCGGCTGGGCCGCCAGCTTCACCGCACCGAGGACAAGCTGGAGCGGGTCCTCCAGGAGGTAGAGCAACTGCGCGACCAGCTGGCCGCCGACGCGGGATCGAGCCGTTCTCGCGGGGCTCGGCGC
>JALYZQ010000210.1 GCA_030948805.1 Actinomycetota bacterium
GAGCAGGATGACCACAGCGCCGGCCCCCTGGGCCGAGAAGCCCTGGGCTGAGTCCATACGGATGATGCGGCTACCCACGGTGCGGATGATCCGCCAGCCGCCGGCGTAGGTGCCCAGCGCGATGGCCGTGGCGGCGCAGATGACCACCCAGGTCGGGACGGTGGCGTGCTGCGGGCTGAGCGTCCCGTGCGCGACCAGGGCCAGGGTGATGACGCCCATCGTCTTCTGGGCATCGTTGGTCCCGTGGGCCACGGCCAGCGCCGAGCTGGAGAAGATCTGCCCGACGCGGAAGGCGCGCGTGACCGGCCCCGGGCGCCGGCGGGCGAAGAGGGCGTAGATGATCACGATCGCCACCCCGGCAGCGGCGAAGGCCGCCACTGGGGCGATCACGGCCGGGATCACAACCTTGTTCAGCAGGCCAGCGAGCTTGATCCCGCCGGTGCCCACGGCGGCCAGCATGGCCCCGACGACGCCTCCGATCAACGCGTGCGACGAACTGGAGGGCAGCCCATAGCCCCAGGTGATCAGGTTCCACACGATGGCTCCGACCAGGCCGGCGAAGGCGATGAGCTCGGTCACCTGCCCAGCGTCGACGATCCCCGTGGCCACGGTGGCGGCGACCTTAAGCGAGATGAAGGCCCCGGCGAAGTTCAGGATCGAGGCCAGGGCAATGGCCGTACGCGGCGCCAGGGCTCGAGTCGAGATCGAGGAGGCGACCACGTTGGCCGTGTCATGAAAGCCGTTGGTGAAGTCGAAGGCCAGGGCCGTGACGACCACGATGACGAGCAGGAGATCGCTGTGCACAGTGGCTGGAGGCGATCAGCTGGAGAAGCTCGCGGCCCAGGCCAGGGTGCGCTCCATGAGCTCTTCGTGCACGCTGCGCGTGTGACCGTCGCGACGCCCCCACGAGCCGTCGGAGGCCAGCACCCACGCGTCGGTGTCATCGGCCAGGCATCGCTCCAGCGTGTCCTGGAGCTCGGCTTGGAGCTCGGGCTGCTCAATCGGGACCATGAACTCCACCCGGGTGTCCAGATTGCGCGGCATCAGATCGGCCGAGCCGATGTAGTACAGGTGCTCGTCCCCGCGATGGAAGGAGTAGATCCGTGAGTGCTCGAGGAAGCGACCGACGACGGAGACGACGTTGATCGTCTCTGAGACCCCGGGCAAGCCGGGCAGCAGACAGCAGATTCCACGCACGTTGAGATCAATCGGCAATCCGGCCTGGGAGGCGCGGTAAAGCGCCTCGATGATCTGCTCGTCGACCAGCGAGTTCATCTTCATGATGATCCGGGCCGGCTGACCGGACTGATGGGCCTCGACGGTGCGCCCGATCTCCTCCAGCAGCGGTTTGCGCATCCACGTCGGCGCCACCAGCGCCTTGCCCTGGGGCTCGGGATGGCCGTAGCCGGTCAGCGTGTTGAACAGGTTGGCCACCTCGCCGGTGATCTCGCGATCGGTGGTAAAGAGCGCGACGTCCTCGTACAGGCGGGCGTTCTTGGCGTGGAAGTTGCCGGTGCCGATCATCGCGTAGTGGCGCACGCCGGAGCGCTCGCGGCGCACGATCAGGATCGCCTTGGCGTGCGTCTTGAGTCCGGGAATGCCGTGCACGACGTGGGCTCCGACCTCCTCCAGCGCGCGCGACCAGCGAATGTTCTGGCGCTCGTCGAAGCGGGCCTTGAGCTCGACCAGGCAGACGGCCTGCTTGCCCTTCTCGGCCGCCTCGATCAGCGATGGAACCAGCGCTGAGTCATCCGAGGTCCGGTAGACGGTCATCTTGATGGCCAGCACGTTGGGGTCATCGACGGCCAGCTTGACGAACCGCTCGGCACTGGAGGAGAAGGACTGGTAGGGGTAGTGGACGAGCACGTCGCCCGAGCGCATGGCCCGGAACAGATCGGGCGAGGCATCGGAGTCCCCGGCGGCCACCGTCAGGCCGGTCTGGGGCACGGGGGTCCAGCTCGGCCAGCGCACCTCGGAGTGGCCGTCGATGGAGGCGATCTGCCACAGGTCGCCCATGTCGAGCAGGCCCTCGACGTCGTAGACCTGCACCTCGTCAACGTCGAGCCACTCGATCAGCCGCGTGCGCAGCGCCGGCTCCATGCTGGCCCCGACCTCCAGGCGCACAACCTCTCCGAAGCGGCGGCGGCGCAGCTCGTCCTCGACGGCCTGGAGGAGGTCATCGGCCTCGTCGGAGACCTCGAAGTCGGCGTCGCGCGTGACTCGGAAGAGGTCATAGCTGAGGATGTCCATGCCCGGGAAGAGCACGTCCAGGTGCTCGGCGATGACGTCCTCGAGTGGAATGAACGTGTCCTTGCTGATCTCCACGAATCGCGGCAGCACCTCCTTGGGCACCTTCACGCGGGCGAAGGCCTCGTGGTCGAGCTCCGGATCGCGCAGCCGTACGAGCAGGCTCAGAGACAAATTTGAGATGTAGGGGAAAGGACGTCCTGGCCCGACGGCCAGCGGGGTGAGCACGGGGAAGATCTGCTCCCGGAAATGACGTTCGATTTCGCTGCGCGGGGCGCCGGAGTCACCGCAGTTGGTAACGCGGATCCCCTCGCGGTCCAGCGCCGGACAGATCGTGTCGGCGAACTGGCGCGAATGACGGCGGTCCAGGTCTCGGACCCGCTCGGCGATTCCTTCCAGGACGGCGGTCGGGGAAAGGCCGTCGGGCCCCCGGGCGTCGATCCGAGCGTCGACCTGGTCGTGCACCCCGGCCACGCGGATCATGAAGAACTCGTCCAGGTTGGTCACGAAGATGGCCAGGAACTTCAGTCGCTCGATCAGCGGCAGCGACTCATCCTCGGCCAGCTGCAGCACGCGGTCGTTGAAATCGAGCCACGACAGCTCCCGGTTGACGTACAGCGAGCGATCGCGCAGGTTGACCGCCGAGGCCGACTCTCCGGGTCCGTGTGGCTCGGCGCCCCCATTGCGCTCGACGTCGGTGGCCGACTCGGTCATGCCGGACGGGCGATCGGTGGGCCGGCGCGCGGCCGGGTTGCCAAGGACGAGATCATCCCGCCGTCACTTGCTCTGCGGCCGCGATGGCGGCCAGTTCAGTTGGGCGCAGAAGGGCGATCAGCTCGCCCTTGTAGATCGCGGCCAGGCCACCCTTACGCATCCGCGCCTGGGCGCCGGTCAGGTCGTGAAGGGTGAGACTGAACGAGGGGTCGTGGCCGACCAGGAGCACATCGCCCAGTCCGGCAGCCAGCTCGAGCGCGTCGAAGGGCTCGCCCGACAGGCGGCGTTCCACGCTCACTTCGACGCCAAGATGGGCGCAGACGTGCTGCGCGGTCTGCAGCGCCCGCAGCTTGGGACTCGAGAGGCAGGCGTCGAGCCCGACTCCCAGCCGCTCCAGCGCGGAGCCGACGTTCTGGGCCTGGCGAACTCCGCGTTCGGTCAGGGGGCGCTCGTCGTCAGGCGGTCCGTCGGCGGCCTCGGCGTGACGCAGCAACCAGAGCATCGCCTCACTCTACGATGCCGCACCGGACCGGGTCTACCCCGACCCGTCAGCCGATCAGCAGCCGGCGGTGAAAGACGCGCTCAAAGGCCTCGTCGTCTCCGTAGCGCTCGACACTCCAGCGCGGGAGCGTGAGATCCCCGGCCGCCTCCAGATGCAGGTCGACGCCGTGGCCGTTGGCGCGCAGTCGGGCTTGGGAGACCGACTGATCACGACCCCGCTCCAGATGCTCGGCCAGGCGCAGGATGACTGCGCAACGGTCCAGGAGCTGCTCGTCGCCCGAGTGCGTGAGGGGCTCGATGACCCCGAGCTTGGGGACGCCCTTGCGGTGATAACGGGCGATCTGGGCGATCAGCGCACGCTCACGGGGATCGAAGCCGTAGAGCTCGGCGCTCTCGATCAGGTAACGCGAGTGCTTGTGGTGATCGTCGTAGGAGATCGTCATGCCGACGTCGTGAAGCATCGAGGCTGCCCACAGCAGCTCACGCTCTCCGTCAAGGGCCTCGAACAGCCCGCCGGCGACCAGGCTGTCGTACATCTGCAGCGACAGGAGCGCCACGTGCTCGACGTGGGTCATGTCGGACTCGTACTGGACGGCCAGATTGCGCACGGCGGCGCCGCGGACGTCGGCAAACAGGGGCTCGCCGCCGGCGAGCAGCGTGCGGGCGATGAAAACGCCTTCGCGCAGCCCCGCCTCGGTGGCTTCCAACCCGGCGAACTCGCCACGCTGCACCACTGCCTCGAGAACCAGCGCCGCGGCCAGGATGATGTCACCGCGGCCCGGCTTGATGCCCGGCAGCTGTCCGCGCTCGGGGGCGGACATGCCAGCCAGCAGCTTGACCAGATCGCCGAGGGACTCGAGGCTGAGCACGAAGCCCTGGACGCCGACGTCGAAGGCGCCCTCGGCGGCTTGGGCGGCCGCGGCCAGGTTGCGCACCGCTCCCCCGATCCCGACCAGGCCGGAGCCCGAAGCGGCCAGCCAGGGCAATTCGGCCATGGTCTCAGCGACGTGCCGGCGAACCCGAGCCAGCTCCTTCTTCTTGACTGGACCTGGGCCGCCCAGGAACTCCTCGGTGACCCGGACGGCGCCCAGCGGGAAGGAGGAGCGGTGGGCTGCACGGCGGTCGCGGACCTCGATCAACTGCAGGCTGCCGCCGCCCAGGTCAAGCACCACCCCGTCACGCAGGGTGCTGGAGTTGATGGCCGCCACGTAGCCGAACCAGGCCTCCTCCGGGGCGGCCAGGACCTCGATCTTCAGCCCTGTGGCCGCTTCGGCATCGGAGAGAAAGCGCGCGCCGTTGCCGGCCTCGCGGATGGCGCTGGTGGCCACGACGTGCACGTCGTCGGGATCCAGCCGGTTGGCGCGGCAGAAGCGCGCGAACACCGACAGTGTCTCTGACCCCCGCTGCATGGCCTCGAAGCTGAGCTGTCCGGTCGCCCCGAGTCCGGCGCCGATGCGAACCGTCTCATACAGCTCGTCGGTGCGCTTCCACCATGTGCCCGGGACGTAGCTGAAGACGACCAGTCGCCAGGAGTTGGAGCCCAGGTCGACCACCGCGACCTGGCGTCCGCTGTCGGCGGTGTGGCCCGCCGCGCGGGTGCTACGCCAGCTCACCCCTGCATCATGGGATCGCCGGCGGACGACTGGCCTGCGCTAAGGGCTCACGGGTCTGAGACCGCGGAGGCCGGGACGTCGCGTACAGCGCGAATGGCCGTCAGAACGGCCAGCAGGGTCATCAACACGGCGCTGGACACGCACCACTGGCAGATGGCCTTGATCGTGAACAGCTCCCGGTAGGTCAGATACATGCTGAAGCCAAACCCGATCAGGGCGACGGCGAAGCCGGCCACGCGGCCCATCTCACCGCGCACGGCCAGGCTGGCCAGGATCCCGACGTACCCGGCCAGGCCCAGGACGGCCACCGGGACGCCGTCGAGCTTGGCGTAGCGCGAGGCCTGAACGGTCTCGCAGCCACCGCTGGACAGGCACAGGACCTTGAGTCCTTCGTAGTGGACGTAGGTCAGGTAGCCGGCCACTCCGACCCCGATCAGGGCCAGCACGAGGATCGCGATGCGTAAGCGGCGATCGGTCAAGCTGCGGACAGCCGTCGGACCCGCCGCGCTCAGGGTGCTCACGAGACCTTGGCGATCGCCTGGCGGAGGCTGGCGTAGCTGGGGGCACCCTGAAGGGCCGAGGGCGTGCCCTTGGGGCCGGTGAAGACCAGCGTCGGGGTCCCCGGCGCCTGGATCGCGGTTCCGGCCTGCACATCGGCGGCCACCTGAGTGGACAGGGTGGGGTTGTTGCGATCGGACTCCCACTGGGGAAGGCTGAGGCCGGGAATCTGCTTGGCCAACCCCTGGAGATAGGGCTCGTTGACGTAGCCCGAGCCCTCCTGGCCCTGCTCGTGGTAGAAGAGCTCGATGAAGTTCCAGAAGCGCTGCTGCATACCGGCGGCCAGCGCCGCCACCTGCTGGGTCTTGAATACCGAGGGGTCCCGCGTGGCGGTCTCAAAAGCCCTGTAGACGACCCGCACCTTGCCCTGGCGGACCTCGTTGGAGACCAGTTGCGAGAAGCCGCCCTGGAGCGTGAACTGCTGGCAGATCGGGCATTGCAGGTCGCCGTAGTAGGTCATGGTCACCGGCGCCTTGGGATTACCGAGCTGGGCCCCGGACTGCGGTATGCCGCCCAACAGGCCCGAGACCGTGCCCACGGTGCTGGACTTGGCCTTGCCCGTCTGCAGGCCGGTGGCCGTGCCGCCGCCGCTGGAGACCGCGATCAGCACAGCCACGATGGCCACCGCGAGCACGACGATGCCGCCGACCATGCGCAGGCGGCCAGCGCGGCGGGAGGAGTCGGCGCGGGCCTGCTCCTCGGCCAGCCGGCGCGCGCGGGCTTGTTCCTTTTGCTCTTTGCGAGAGGCCATACGTCAAGCCGGGCGTGGGGGAGGTCGGCTAAAGAACGCCCTGGAGCAGCAGGATAGCGATGACCAAGTCGGTCACACCCAGTGCGAGGGCGACCACGGAGGCCAGCAGCCGCAGCCCAACCCCGCCTGGCGCTCGGTGACCGCTCATCCGTTCGCCTGGTCGACGATCAGGGCCGTGAAGGGCGGCCGGCCGGGAGGAGTAACGGCGAACGACAGGCTCCAGGGACCGACCATGATCAGCGCCGGAGCCGAGCGCGAGTAGATCCCGGGGGCCGTCTCGCGCAGCGAGTACTGCTGCTGGGGCATCTCCATCTGGAGGTGGTTGAAGGCCAGGGTCACCGTCGCGCCGCGCACGGGCCGTCCCGCCTTGGTGATGCGCAGGGCGAATGAGTCGGGGGCAGCGGCCTTGTTGGGAGCCACCAGGACCTGGAGGCGGTAGCCGGCGCGGGCAACGTTCCGGGCGACCTGTCCCGGACCGACGTGGGCCAAGGCGGAGTCCTGGAGGCCGAAGGCGGGTGGCGGCGGAGCCAAGCTCGAGAGCACAGCGGCGGTGAACACCGCCCCCATGACCAGCACCGCCTCCCCGCTGACCAGCCGCCCGAGGAGGCGCGCGGCGCCGTTCCCCAGGACGGGTTGCGCCCGAGCCGCGACCAAACGGGGCCGCGCACGCAGCAGGTTCCCCGAGGCGAGCAGGCAGGCCAGGGCCAGTAGGCCGATCTTGACCAGGATCGCCACCCCGTAGCTGGTCTCCCACAGCGCAGCCACAGTCGGCATGTGGATGATCGCCGCCCCCGTACCGGTGCCGAGCAGGATCAGCACCGAGGCCAGGGCCACGGCCGAGAAGCGGGGCACGATTGCGCCCAGCGTGGCCACGCGGCCCTGGGCCCCGGCGCTGAACCAGAGAACCAGCAGTCCGATCAGCCCCCCGATCCAGAACGAGCCGGCCAGCAGGTGCACGGCATCCAGCGCGACCGCCAGGCCCCGGGGCGAGGTCTGCCCGGCGTGACCCACGGCGCCCGGGATCAGCAGGACCGCGGCGCCAGCCAGGGCCGCTCCGCCCCCGGCTCCGAGCTCGGCCACCGAACGACGGGGCCGGTCAGGACGATCGAGCCAGAGGGCGATCCAGGCGGCCACACAGAACAGGGCAAAGCAGACCTCCAGGTCGACGTAGCCGCGGCCGAACGCCGTCACGCGGTACAGCGGGACCAGCGCCCCGAGGTCGAAAACCGAGCGCAGACTGTCATTGGCGACCGCGAAGTCCAGGTACACGGGGATCGCGATCAGTCCCAGGACCGAGACGGCCATGAAGGCGATCGTCAGCGGACGAAGGCTCGTCCCCGGGGCCCGACGGACCGCAACTCGTGCCACCACCAGGCGCAGGGCGAGTAGGCCGATGGCCACCATCACGCTGAGCAACGTGGTCCAGCGCGCCG
>JALYZQ010000233.1 GCA_030948805.1 Actinomycetota bacterium
ACCCCCGCCGCCCAGGATGACCGTGAAGGTGGTCGGGGTGGCGCTGTCGGGCAGGTTGATCGTGCCGCTGATGCTGCCCCCGGCGCCGCCGAACCCGGTGGCTCCGCCGCCTCCCGCCCCGTTGAGGCTGAAGGTGATGGTGGTCGTGTGGGCGGGCACCGTGATCGAGTGGTTGCCGGCCCCGGCCAGGTTGACGACGTTGGTGTTGGTCAGCGCGAAGGAAACGGCGTTTGTGCCGCTGGCCGTGGCCGAGATGTTGTAGGCGCCCGTGGTCGCGTTGGCCGTCGGCGTGGAAGAGGTCGCGTCGCCGCTGGCGTTGGTGGTCGCCACGCAGGAGTAGGTCTGGGGGTTACTGGTGCAGCCGCTGGCGGCGAACGTCGCGCCGGCGCCGCTGGTCGGGCCGGTGAAGGTCACCGACACCCCGGATACCGGGTTGCCGGCCGCGTCGGTGACCAGGGCCACGAGCGGGTTGGTGAACGCCGTGCTGCGCTTAGCGGACTGACCCGACCCGGAAACGATCGCGAGCGTGGTAGGCGTGCCGGCGACGATGGGGATGCTGAGCGTCGGGGAGCTGGTGGCGCTGCCGCTCAGCGCGGCGCTGGCCCGCAGGCCGGCGGTGCCGGCCAGGTTGGCGGTGATCGTGTCGGGGGCCACCCCGGCCGCTGCGGTCACGGTGCTCAGGCCGGTGACGGTCCCGCTCCCGCTGGTCTTGGCGAAGGTGACTGCCGCGGTGGCGTCGGCGCCGGTGGTGACCGGGTTACCGCCGGCGTCCTGAATGGTGGCGGTCACTACCCGGGTGCTGCCCGATGCCAGGTTGGTCGTCGCGCCGGTGAGCGCGATCTGAGAAGCCGTGCCCGTCACGATGGGGATCGTCAGGGCGGAGGAGCTGGCGGCCGAGCCGTTGACCGTCCCGCTGGCCTGCAGCGTGACGGAGCCCACGGTGCCGCCGGTGACGGTGTCGGTGGCCACGCCGCCGGAGGCGGTTACCGTGCTCAGCCCGGTGACGGTCCCGCTCCCGCTGGTCTTGGCAAACGTGACAGCAGCGCTGGCGTCCGCCCCGGTGGTGACTGTGTTGCCGGCCGCATCCTGGATCGTGGCCGTCAGGCTCCGCGTGGCGCCCCCGCCCAGGTTGGTGGTCGCGCCCGACAGCGCGATCTGGGAGGCGGTGCCGGCGACGATCGGGATGCTGAGTGTGGGGGAGTTGGTGGCCGACCCGTTGATCGTCGCGCTGGCCATGAGCGTGGCTGAGCCCGCGGTAGCGCCGGTGACGGTGTCGGTGGCTACCCCGCCGGAGGCGGTTACCGTGCTCAGGCCGGTGACGGTGCCGCTGCCCGAGGTCTTGGCGAACGTGATCGCGGCCGCCGCGTCCGGTCCCGTCGTGACCGGGTTACCGGCTGCGTCCTGGACCGTGGCGGTCAGCGTCCGGGTGGCGCCCGAAGCCAGGTTGGTCGTCGCCCCGCTGAGGGCGAGCTGCGCGGCCGTGCCCGGCACGACGCTGAAGCTGTTGGTGCTCGAGCTCACTGAGCCGATCGTGCTCAGGGTCGTGCTGGCCTGCACGCCGACGCTGCCCGCCACGCCGCCGGTGACGGTGTCGGTGGCTACCCCGCCGGAGGCGGTTACCGTGCTCAGGCCGGTGACGGTGCCGCTGCCCGAGGTCTTGGCGAAGGTGATCGCGTGGGTGGCTTCAGGGCCACTGGTCACCGGGTTTCCGAAGATGTCCTCGACGGTGGCGGTGAGCGTCCGCGTGGTCCCCGAGGCCAGGTTCGCGCTCGAGCTCGAGAGCACGACCTGCGTCGCCAGGCCCGACAGCAGCGTCACGTAGTTGACGGCCCCTGTCGCCGTCCATGAATGCCAGACCGCGGTCACCGTGAGGCCGGCCTGGCCGGGGGCGAGGCCGCTATCGGTGCAGCTGGTCTGGGCCGCGGGGCTGGCCGAGGTGGGGCAGTTGCCGCTGGGCGATCCCCCGTTGCGGGTCACGTAGTAGCTGACCGTGCCCGGACCGGGGGCGCTGACCGGTGCCCAGCTCATGGCGACGGTTCCCGCTCCCGTGACCGTGCTGGTGATCGTGGGTGCCGACAGCGAGCCGATCGTCGCCTGGGCCGTGGTGGTGCCCGTCGAGGCGAAGAACGCCCACGCGCCACCGGCGGCAGCCAGCACAACGGCGATCGCGGTCACCACGGCGACCGGCCGGGAGCGGAGCCGGCGCCTGGCCGAGGGCTGGGTCATGAGTGCGCGCTCCCGGTGTAGCTCAAGCTCAGCGAGGCGCGCCGGCAGGAATCCTGATTGGTATGGCTGTCCAGCATCTGGATCGTGGGCGCCGTCACCGAGGCGCCGGCCAGCCGGGCTGACCCCTGGGCGGGAACCAATACGCCCGAGCTGGGAATGCTCGCCGGGCTGAGGCGGTAGGTGCTGGCGGGGCAACCCGCCGGAAGGCCGGTGGTCTGCAGGGCGGTCGTGACCGAGGTGACGTAGATCGCGACGCTGTTGGGGTTGACCAGGGTGAGGACGATCGCTCGGGCGGGCCCGCCCGGGTACAGCAGTCCGGTCGCGTTACCGGTGATGCTGAACGGCATCGCGCTGCTCGGAGAGACGACGGCTGAAATGATCCTCCAGCCATGCGTATCCGGGGTGGAGGCGTTGCCCGCGAGATCGATCGCCCGGACTCCAAGCGTGTGTGTGCCGACCGCGAGCCCCGGAAAGTGGACCGGGCTCGCGCACGGGAGCCAGCTCCCGGAGTCCAGGGAGCACTGGTAAGAGACGCCGGGCTCGGCGTCAACGAAGCTCAGGGCAGCGGTAGTCATGCTGGTGGGGTTGGCGGGGGCGGCCGTGATCGTGGGCACCGGGGGCGCGGTCGTGTCAATCGCGAATCGCACGGTGGCCCGGACCGTCTTGATAACCCGTCGGCGCCGGCGGACGGTAGCCCGGAGGCGAAGCGTGTAGGCGCCGTCAGGCAATGAGGCCGGCAGGGCCGAGAACCAGTTTGCCCCGGTCTCGCTCCGGCCGGAAAGACGAGCCCGGCGGTAGATCGCCTGTCGAGAGCCCAGCCGGTGCCCGTTCCAGTACCGGCGAGTGGAGTTCTGCTGGACCGAGACCATGGTGGACGCACCCCGCTCCCCAGACGGCGCGCTGCCGCAGGCACCGGTGCCGCGGCCGCATCCGGTGCGCCAGCTGGCCGCGCCGTAGACATGACCCGCGAGGGGGAAAGCGACGGTGAGCTTGGCCTGCACCGTCCACGCGTACTTCCTGGGCGGGCTGAGCGTCCCGGTTGCCGTGCGGGCCCGCACGCGGAACACGTTGCGTCCCGAGCGGGGGTGCGAATAGCGAGCCGGCGAGATGCACGTCCGGTACGGCGAGCCGTTCAGCGAGCACACAAAGTGCACGGCCGCCCGGGCGTCAACAAAGCCAAAAACGGCCGTGGTGCGGCTCGTCCGCTTGGCCGGGTGGGCAGTGATCTTGGGGGCCGGAACCCCCGTCTTGCTGAGCGCGAACGCGGCCGCCACGCTGATCAGGCCGACCAGGGTCACGGCGACGGTGGCCGTCTTGGCCCAGCCGCCGGAGAGCGCGTGCGTCATCTTGGATCGTCCGTGATTCTCGAGACCAGAGGGCCAGGCGGGCGGCCGCCGCAGCGACCGCCCTAGGGCCCATGTTCCTTGCTGGCTCCTTTAGCTCGCGCTGATCGTGATGTCAGGCGACTGGTTCTGGCACGCGTTCTGGCTGACGGCGGCGTTCGACATCGTCACCGCGACGCTGCCCGCGGTTGAGGTCGCACCGCCGGCCAGGTTCTGCGGCAAGGTCGGCGGGGTGTTGGTGGCCGTGAACCACGAGGCCAGGCAGCCGGCGACCGGCGTGCCGTTGTGGGTGATGTTGCCGCCCGAAGAGGCGATCGCGGCAGTGGTGCCGCTCAGGTTCTGGGCGCCGCTGCTGGGGTTGGTGACCGTGTAGGAGATGCTCTCGCTACCCGAGCCGGGGTACAGGGGGCCGCCCGTCGCGGCCGCCGGGTTGACGGTGAACAGCGACGAGGTGCCGACACTGGCGGCACCGGTGCCCGAGCCCGAAGAGGTGAAGTACGCATACGCGCCTCCGGCCAGGGCAAGGACGGCGATGATGCTGAGCGCCACGATGGAGCGCTTCTTGGTGAAGCTGCGGAACATGGAGTAACCCTCCTGGTAGTGATGGTCGGGGCGGATGCCCCTTGCCGGAGGGTTCAGTGGACGTGTGGAGCGTTTGTGATCCCCGGCAATTAGTCCTGTGGGGCTCGCGTCGTCTTCGCCGCCGGGCCGACACACGGGACCAAGGCCTAGCCCGACCTAGACCAAGGTCGAGTAGCCCGGGTTTCTGCAGCCTGGAGCGCAGATC
>JALYZQ010000258.1 GCA_030948805.1 Actinomycetota bacterium
GCCTCTGGGAACAAGGGGTGGCCAGCTCCGTGGACCTGCTGGGCGAGGCCACGGTGACCGAAGCCGAAGCCGACCGCTACGCCGGACGCTGCGAGGAGGCGATACAGACCCTGGCTGCGGCCGCAGCGCGGTGGCCGGCGCACGCCCAGCTGGAGTCAGACGGCGTGGGCCCTCTCCGCCGGGCCAACGTGTGCGTGAAGATCTCGGCCCTGACACCGTTGCTGCGCCCCGATGCGCCGGCCCGCGGACAGGACGATGCCGCCGCCCGTCTGCGTCCCCTGCTGCGCAGCGCCCAGCGCCACGGCGCTCACCTCCACATCGACATGGAGTCCCTGGACTCCCGGGAGGCGGTGCTGGAGCTCGTGCTGGCCCTGCTCGACGAGGAGGAGTTCCGCGATGGGCCGTCGGCGGGCCTGGTCCTGCAGGCCTACCTGCGCGACTCACCCGAGCAGCTGGAGCACATAGTGCGCTGGGCCCAGGCCACCCGGCGCGGCCCGCCGCTGCAGGTCAGGCTGGTCAAGGGCGCCTACTGGGATCACGAGCTGATCCAGGCCCGCCAGCACGGGTGGCCCGTGCCCGTGTTCGAGGACAAGCACGAGTGCGATCGCAACTTCGAGTCCCTCACCCGAGGCCTCCTGACGGCACGACCGGCACTGAGGGTGGCCATCGCCTCGCACAACCTGCGCTCGGTCAGCCACGCCATCGCCGCCAACCGCGTGGGCGGAGGCGAGGATCGCGACCTGGAGCTGCAAGTCCTGCGCGGGCTGGGCGACGAGCTCCAGCACGCCCTGGCCACCGAGGGTTACCGGGTGCGCGCATACTGCCCGGTCGGCGACCTGGTGGCCGGGATGGCCTACCTGGTGCGGCGCCTGCTGGAGAACACTAGCAACGAGTCCTTCTTGTCCGAGCAAGCGCGGGGGGCGCCTATCGATGAGCTGCTAGCCGCGCCCTGAGCCACGGTGTGGCGATCTGGTAACGCCAGACGTTACTCAGCCGGATCACCCCTACCCGGGTCCGATTGGCGCCCCGATAACGTCGGTGTCGGTGCCCGCCCCGTTCGCCAACGAGCCCGTGCTGGAGCTGCGCCGTTCCTCAGTGCGCGCTCAGCTCAGCGAGGCGCTGACGGCCGTCGACGCCGCGCTACCTCTGGAGGTCCCCGTCCGCGTGGGGACCGGCGCCCGCACTGGCTCTGAGCTGGTCTCCACCGACCCGGGGCGTCCCGAGCGCGTGGTGGCACGCGGGCCCGTGGCCTCCGAGGACGACGCTCAGGCCGCCGTGATGGAGGCCGACCGGGGACTGGCGCAGTGGCGGGCCACCCGACCCGAGCACCGAGCCCAGGCCCTGATCGACGCTGCTGAGTGGATGCGCCGGCGCCGGTTGGAGCTCACCGCGCTGGAGGTTCGGGAGTGCGCCAAGCCATGGCTGGAGGCCGATGCCGATGTCTGTGAGGCGATCGATTTCCTCGAGTACTACGCGCTGGCCGGGATCGAGCTGGGCCGGGGGCGCGAGCTGCTCCAAGTGCCCGGCGAGCGCAATGAGCTGGCCTACGCACCCCGGGGAATCGTGGCCGTCATCTCGCCGTGGAACTTTCCTCTGGCCATCCCCTGCGGGATGACAGCGGCCGCGTTGGTCACCGGCAACGTAGTGGTCCTCAAGCCGGCTGAGCAGTCCCCGGCCCTGGCTGGGCGGCTCGTCGATGCCCTGCGGGCCGCAGGGGTGCCACCGTCGGCCCTGAGCCTGCTCCCGGGCGCGGGTGAAGCCGGCGCCGCCCTGGTTCGCCACCCGTCGGTAGCGGCGATCGCCTTCACCGGCTCACTGCCGGTGGGCCGGGAGATAATCCGGGCCGCGGCCCAGACCGCTGACGGTCAGCGCCACTTCAAGCAGGTCGTAGCCGAGCTGGGCGGCAAGAACTGCGTGATCGTCGATGCCGATGCCGACCTGGATGAGGCCGTGCCCGCGATCGTGGCCTCGGCCTTCAACTATGCGGGTCAGAAATGCTCAGCGGCCTCGCGGGTGCTGGTCCACGATGCGATCGCCGAGCCCCTCCTGGAGCGCCTCTCCGGAGCCATCCGGGTGCTGGTCGTCGGACAGGCCGACACGCTCGGTACCGACGTGCCGCCGGTGATCGAACGCGACGCGCAGGATCGCGTGGCGCGCTACGCCCAGCTGGCGGCCGAGACGGGGACCATCGCGGCCACGGCGCCCCCGCCCGCGACCAGCGGATGGTTCTGTCCGGCCACGCTGGCCTGCGACCTGCCCCCGGACTCAGCCGTGCTGCATGAGGAGATCTTTGGCCCCGTACTGGCGGTGCAGCGGGTGAGCGACATCGAGCAGGCGTGTGATCTGGTCGACGAGCTGCCCTTCGCGCTCACCGGGGGCCTGTTCACGCGAGATCCCGGGGTCGTGCGGCGCGTGCGTGAGCGCACACCAGTCGGCAATCTCTACGTGAATCGCGGCATCACGGGTGCGATGGTCGCGCGTCAGCCGTTCGGTGGCAACCGTCTGTCAGGCACGGGGATGAAGGCCGGGGGGCCGGACTACCTGCTTCAGTTCGTCCAGCAGCAGGCGGTAAGTGAGAACACCATGCGCCACGGCCTGGAGGTCTGACCCCAGGCCCTGGCCGCGCCGGTGAGCAAAAAAGGCTTGATTTCTGCGCCCAGCGGGGCATGATGAGAACAAGGATGGTGCTCTCGCTGGCAGCGGCGTGGCGATTGGCCTTGGCGGTCGCCTTCGGCGTGGCGATCTT
>JALYZQ010000009.1 GCA_030948805.1 Actinomycetota bacterium
GTCGAGGCCTGGGCGCAGGCCTCGGACAATCCCGTCGGCGGTTGGCATGGGCTCAAGCGCGGGCTACGCGGACGGTTTGGGAACTACGTGCCACCCGTGCTCGAGCTGCTCGGGCTGGCCGAGGTCGAGCACAACGCACGTAATAACCGCATGCGCGCCGCCTGACACGCCTCAGCCGTTGCTCGAGGTCTGCAGCGCGTTGATGGCCGAGGTCACCGAGACAGGCGCGGTGCTCGAGCAGCTCACGTCAGCCGTTCCGGACGGCCCCGCGACCTGCAGCGGGATCGACTCCGCACCGCCGCTGGCCACGCGCGCGCGCGCCGTCTGCTTGTTGGGGCCCACGGTCAGCGAGCACGTCACGTCGGCCGGGGCGCCCGACGAGTTGGTCGCCGAAGGGTTGGCGAACGCCATGTAATTGCTGCCGCTGGCCAGGTGCAGCGTGGCCACGGTGGTCAGGGCGCCGGGGACGGCCTTGGTAGCAGTGGTCCCGAACTCGGCCGGGCGGGCGGCGTTGCAGTTGACCTTGCCGTTGTTCTGCACCGCGCCGATCGCCGTTCCGCTGGCGCAGGTACCGGTGACCCGGGCCTGCAGCTGGTTGAGGTTCGCTCGGCGGGTGCCGACGGCGGCCCGCTGGATGTCCCGGAAGGAGACCGAGTTGAATCGCAGCTTGGAGTGAGTGACCGAGCTGTGGCGCAGCTGAGCGGTCCCGACGCTGTTGTTCGGCACCGAGTAGGCGGCATAGCCAACGCCACCCATAGCTACGAATAGAGCCGTCACCGCGACCAGCATGGCCGCCGATGGGCGGGGTACGTGGCGCAATTTCCTGCGCATGGGATTACCTCCCGTGGTTGATTGACACCCGGCCCATAGCTCCTAACAGCCTGCAGGGGCCGAAGTCGCGCCGGGAAGTTCAGACGCTGACGCGGATCTGACACCAGCGCCCCGCCGGTATTAGCCCGAGCCACCTTCCCGGGCGCCTAGCGTCAGGCGTTAGCCAGCTCCAGGGCCAGGGTGTGGCCGCGGACTACCGTTCCCCCAGCCTGCTCGATGACGCGTTCGGCGTGGCCCTCGGGAACCTCGACGAAGGCAAAGCGCTCGAGCACGCGGATGTTGCGCACGGCTTCACCCTCGAGCTCCGTAGCCGCGGTGATGGCGTGAACGATGTCGGAGGGCTCCAGGCCGGCGGCCCGCCCCCCGGACACGATCAGCTTGCGTGACGGGCCGTCCCCGTTGGGCGAGATCCGGGGCTTGGAATGGCGCCGCGGGGGTGCCTTGACGGGCATCGGGGCAACGTGCGCGTCCTTGACCCACGGGGCCAGCTTGACCCCCGCGTGGCGCTCGATGGCTCCGATCTCACGCTGTTGGCGGGGCTCGTAAAAGGTGATCGCCCGCCCGCTGCGACCCACGCGACCGGTGCGGCCGATCCGGTGCACGTAGACATCGGGAGAGGTGGGAACATCGAAGTTGATCACGTGCGAGATGCCGGAAATGTCCAGTCCTCGCGAGGCGACGTCGGTAGCGATCAGTAGCGGCAGCCGCCCGTCCTTGAAGGCGATCATCACGCCGTCACGAGCGCCCTGGGTCATGTCGCCGTGCAGGGCCTTGACGTTCATACCCTGGTCACGGAGCTTCCGATAGAGCTGATCGCAGCGGATCTTGGTGCGCACGAACACCAGCGCCTGATCGGGGCTTTCGGCCTGGAGCACCGTGGCCAGCGCCTCGGGCTTCTCACGCGCGGAGACCTCAAGTGAAAACTGCTCGACGGTGTCCACGGTCAAGGTGTTGGTCTTGACCTGGACGGTCACCGGGTCATAGAGGTACTGATCGGCCAGCCGCCGGATCTCCGGCGGCATGGTGGCCGAGAAGAGCGCCGTCTGGCGGCTGGACGGCGTCAGGGCGAGAATCCGCTCGACGTCCTCCAGGAACCCGAGGTCGAGCATCTCATCGGCCTCGTCGAGCACGACGAAGCGGCAGGAATGCAGCATCAGCGAGTGGCGCGAGATGAGGTCCTTGACCCGGCCCACCGTTCCCACCACGACCTGACCCCCGGCGCGCAGTTGAGCCTGCTGGCTGCGAATCGGAGCGCCCCCGAACACGGCCACGACGTCGACTCCCTTGACCTTCCCGTAGGCCCGCAGGGCCTGGGTGACCTGGATGCACAGCTCGCGCGTCGGCGTCAGGACCAAGCCCTGCACGTCGCTTTCGTCGGCCTGTACGTACTGCAGCATCGGCAGCCCGAAGGCGGCCGTCTTGCCTGATCCCGTCTGGGCCTGACCGATCACGTCCCGCCCCTCCAGCAGAGACGGAATGGCCTGCTCCTGGATCGGGCTGGGCACGTCGTAGCCGACGTCGCGCACGGCAGCGAGGATGTCGGGTGCGAGACGAAGGTCGGTGAACGCGGTCACGGGCTTGGACGATAGACGCCCCAGCGGGATTTGCCCCCGCGGTTCGACGAGGCTGTGCCCTTCAAGGCGGCGATGGGCGCGATGCGGCGGCTGCGCGGCCGCGAGGCCCAGCATCTGGGCCAGCTCAGCTACGCCCAATACGGGCTCCTCTTCGGCCTGGCCGAGGAGCACGAGCTCCCGGTCAGCCGGCTGGCCTCCCTGGCCGACCTGGCGCCGGGAACGGTCACCGAGATGCTCGACCACCTCGAGGCCGACGCGCTGGTGCACCGCACGCGCTCGGTCCTGGACAAGCGCGTCGTGCTCATCTCCCTCACCCCTCGCGGACGCGAGCTCGTCGGCCAGCGCCGCACCGCGCTGGAGAGTCGCTGGCAGGCCGCGCTGACCGGCTTCAGCGATCAGGAGCTGGTCACGGCGGTCGCCGTGTTGGATCGCCTCCGCGAGATGTTCGACGACTACGAGGAACCGCCCGACCGCGCCTAGGCTGTGACCAGCCCGTCCAAGTGCGGCGTGGAGCGCTCGGCGTCGCGGACCCCGAACTGGATCTCCCCGCCGCTCCGGGCCTCGGCGAACTGGACCGTGGCCGGGAGCAGGATCGGACGCCTAAAGGCCACCTCTACGCTGAAGGCGTCGGGCAGCTCGGGACCGAGCGCTGCCAGGCAGCGGGCCATGGTCCACATGCCGTGGGCGATGGCCGAGGAAAACCCGAACAGGCGCGCAGACACCGGGTGCACATGGATCGGGTTCAGGTCCCCCGAGACCGCGCCGTAGCGACGGCCCAGGTCGGCGGCCAGGCGCCAGGTTGCAGTCGCCGCCAGGCGCTCGCTGTCGGGCGGCGATGGGGTCGGGGCCGAGGTCGCCGGGCTGCCGCCCCCCCGGCGCAGATTGACCGATTCCTCCTCCCAGACCAGCTCCTCGCCCACCCGGGCCTCGGTGCGAAGCGCGAACTTGATTCCGCGCGTATGGGGCTCAGGCGCTGTGGCCCAGACGCGCAGCGCAAGGCGCTCGCCGGCGCCAATCGGCCGATGCTGCGTGATGCGGTTGGCGATGTGCACCAGCCCGATCGCGGCGAAGGGAAACTCGCCGCTGGTCATCAGGGCCAGATGCAGCGGGAAGGCGAGCATGTGAGGATATGTGGGGGGCAGCGTGTCGGTGAGGGCGAAGGCACACACGCGGTCATAGGCGGCCAGCCGGCTGCGGTCAGTGGCCACATCGCTGAGGGTCAACGCGTCGGTGGGCATCGTCCCGCCGCCGCCGCCGATGAAGGGCAGGCGCGAGGCTCCGGGGATCATCGCCACCCCCGCCCGCGCGAACAGTCCGAGCATCGAGGGTGCGTCGGTCAGCTCTCGCTCAGCCATAGCAGTCAGGCTCCGATCAGGCTCTGGCCGCACACCCGGACGACGTTCCCGGTCACCCCGCCGGAGCCCGGACTGGCATACCAGGCGACCGTCTCGGCCACGTCGACCGGGAGTCCACCCTGGGAGAGGCTGTTCATGCGCCGCCCGGCCTCACGGACGGCGAGTGGCATGGCCGCGGTCATCTGGGTCTCGATGAACCCGGGCGCGACGGCGTTGATCGTGACTCCGCGCTCGCGTAGCTGGGGCGCAAACTCCTGCACGATCCCGATCACGCCGGCCTTGGAGGTCGAATAGTTGGTCTGCCCCGCGTTGCCGGCGATGCCGCTGATCGAGGACACGCACACGATGCGCCCGTTCTCCCGTACGGCCTGGCGCTCGAAGAGCTCCTTGTCGATCCGCTGGGGGGCGGTCAAGTTGATGGCCATGACCGTGTTCCAGCGCTCCTGGCTCATCCGGCCCAGGGTCTTGTCCCGGGTCACTCCGGCGTTGTGCACGACGACGTCCACGCCCTGATGAAACTCGAGCAGGTGATTGGCAATCGCCGCCGGCGCCGAGTCTTCGGTGATGTCGGCCGTCAGGACCGAGCCGCCGATCTCGGCCATGCCGGCGGTCAGCTCCTGGCTCATGGCCGGGATGTCAAGGCCGACGACGTGGGCGCCGTCGCGGGCCAGCACCTGCGCGATCGCCGCCCCAATTCCCCTCGCCGCCCCCGTGACCAGCGCGGTCTTGGCCGCCAGCGGGCGCTCCCAATCCGGCGGCCCCGCGGCACCGGCGACCGGCTCGGCGATGCGCACGACCTGGCCGGAGACGAAGGCCGACTTGGGTGACAAGAAGAAGCGCAGAGTCGACTCCAGCTCGCGCTCGGCTCCGGGACGCACGTAGACCAGCTGTGACGTCGCCCCCTTGCGGACCTCCTTGCCGATGGCTCGTTCCAACCCCTCCAGGGCCCGCTGGGCGATCGCCTCCGGGGGCGCCGAGCAGTCCTCAGGCGGGGTACCCAGGATGATGACCCGTCCATTGGCGGTCACGCCGCGGATGCTGGGGTGAAGAAACGCCCAGGCCGCCTCCAGCTGACCGCTCGAGCGTATCCCCGTGGCGTCGAAGATCAGCGCCCGGAAGCGTTGCTCGCCTCCGGCCTCGGGATTCCAGATGCCGGCGTTGAGCTTGGCCTCGGCGGCGGCGGTGCGTAGTTGCTCGTCCATCGGCGTCATCGCCTCGGCCTGCACGGAGGCCAGGATCTCGGTTACCGAACCGGCCAAGCGCGAGTCCGGGGCTGCCCCCAGCAGCACCGGGCCGTCGATGACCGGCTGCCCGGGCCGGTGGCGCACCAGGCGGGGCGCATTGGGCAGCCCGACCTGCTTGGCCACCAGGCCCCCGATCGGGGTGTTGACCAGTTGCTGGTAGATGTCGGTCATACGGCCTCCATGATCGCGGTGACGCCGAGGCCGCCCGCCGCGCAAATTGAGATCACGCCTCGCCCGCTGCCCTTCTCTGACAGGGCCTTGGCCAGGGTGGCGACGATCCGTCCACCCGTGGCCCCAAAGGGATGGCCGGCGCCCAGGGAGCCGCCGTGCACGTTGAGCCGGGCGCGGTCGATCGCGCCCAGCGGAGCCTCTCGCCCGAGCTTCTCTGCGCAGAAGACCGGGTCCTCCCAGGCTTTGAGCGTGCACAGGACCTGGGCGGCGAAGGCCTCGTGGATCTCGTAGAAGTCGAAGTCCTGGAGCGTGGCCCCGGCCCGGTCGAGCATCGTGGGCATCGCGTAGGCCGGCGCCATCAGCAAGCCCTCACGCTTGTGCACATAGTCCACCGCGGCGGTCTGGGCCTCGCGGATGTAGGCCTGAACCGGGATGCCGTGCTGCGCCGCCCACTCCTCACTGGCCAGCAGGACCGCCGAGGCGCCGTCACTGAGCGGGGTGGAATTGCCGGCCGTCATGGTTGCGTCCGGACCGCCGAACACCGGCTTCAGCTGGCCCAGCTTCTCCACCGAGGTGTCGGGACGCAGGTTCTGGTCGCGCTCGAGTCCGAGGAAGGGCACGACCTGGTCGTCGAGCCACCCGGTGTCGTAGGCGGCGGCCAGATGCCGATGGCTGGCCACGGCGAGCTCGTCCTGCTCCTCGCGTCCGATGCCCCACTCCTGAGCCATGATCGCGGTGTGCTCGCCCATCGACAGCCCGGTTCGCGGCTCGGCGTTGCGGGGGATCTCGGGCATCAGCTGCTGCGGACGCAGGCGGGTCAGGGTCCGTAGGCGCTCGGTGTTGGACTTGGCGCGGTACAGCGACAGCAGCACCTGGCGCAGATCCTCGCCCACGGCGAGCGGCGCGTCGGAGGTGGTGTCCACACCCCCGGCGATACCGGACTCGATCTGGCCCAAGGCGATCTTGTTGGCGACCAGGATGGTGGCCTCCAGGCCCGTGCCGCAAGCCTGCTGGACGTCATAGGCCGGCGTCTGCGCGGCCAGCGTCGAGCCCAATACCGTCTCCCGGGTCAGATTGAAATCACGGCTGTGCTTGAGCACGGCACCGGCCGCCACCTCGCCCAGCGCCTCGCCTTGCAGGCCAAAGCGAGCGGCCAGCGCGTCAACCGTCGCGGTCAGCATGTCCTGATTGGAGGCGCGCGCGTAGGGACCGTTCTGGCGCGCGAAGGGGATGCGGCTGCCGCCGAGGACGGCCACGCGACGGACGCTGGCTTGCATCAGTAAGGCTCTCCTGGTCGAGTCGGGCGAGGCGTTCGGAGCGTACTAAGTTACGCCTGCGTAGCTACCGGCGGGTAACCGGTCGGTCCGGACGGTGCCCTAGTCGTCGTGAACCTTGGTCGCCGTGGTGAAGGCACCCCCCGCGGTGGCCCGGCGCACGAGCCGGGGGGCAAGGATCCGCAGCGCCGCCGGCAGCCAGTAGTAGCGCGGCACGTAGCGCTCGGGGACCCCGCCCGGGCCGGCGGCGAAGATCGCCTCCGCCACCACCTCGGGCTCTGAGACGATCAGTCGCGTGGCCGCCCGGGCAACCAGCTCGGCGGCCGGGAAGCCCTCGGTGCGCACGAAGCCCGGCAAGACGAGCCCGACGTGGACGTCGTGCTCGCGCTCCTCGGCGTACAGGGCATCGCTCCACCCGGCCAGCGCGAACTTGCTCGCCGAGTAAGCCCCGGAGTTGGGACGCGATACCCGGGCCGCGGTGCTGGCCACGTTGACGATCGCCACCTGACGCGCTGAGCCGGGGTGACCGGCGGTGGCCCGCAGCAGCGGCAGCAGCGCCTCGGTGAGCCGCACCGGAGCTTCGAAGTTGAGCTTTATGTGACGCTCGATATTCGACCAGCCGGTGTCGCCGAAGCTCCCCCGCCACGCCGCCCCCGCGTTGTTGACCAGCAGATGAAGGGCCCCGTGCTCGCGCCGCACCGCTTCGCTCACCCGGGGACCAGCGTCAGGGGCCAAGAGGTCCAAAGCGAGCACTGAGGCCCGCTCGGACCCACCGAGCTCCCGGGCCAGGGCGCTCAGCTTGTCCTCCCGCCGAGCCACCAGAACCAGACGAACGTCAGGCTCGCGGGCCAGCCGCCGCGCGGTCGCCTCGCCAATCCCGCTGGAGGCGCCGGTGACCACAGCTACGTAGGTCATGGGCGTGCAGCCTATCCCTTGCACCCCCGGCCGCGAGGCTCATCCGCCTGCGATAGCGCGCGCGCAACGGAGTGGCGCTGCTCGCTAAAGCTGGGCCGAGGCGCAGTTGCCGAGCCCGAGACCTGTCGCTAGGTCATTGGCCTGGTTGTTGGGCCCATTGCTCGCGCTGACCCACTGGCCCTCGCCGGCGTAGTTACCCTGCTGCAGCGACAGGGCCCCCTGATGCATATCGTTGGCCATCTGATCCCAGTGCTGGAGCATCTGGGTCACGTTGGTCTGATCGGCCGCGGAGGCGGACAGGGCCCGCAGCCGCTGGTCCAAGGCGAGCTGGGCGCTGACGATGGTGTTCAAGGCATTGAGACGCACGCTGGGCGGGTCGCCCGTGTTGTAGACCGGCAGGTTCTGCGCGTTGTACTGCTGGCAAATCTGGTTGGCCTGAGCGACGAAAGCGGTGTGCGGAACGTCGCGCGGCGGCGGGCTCGGGCCCGGGTTCAAGACGACGGCCAGCACGCCGCCGACGGCCGTCAGCAGCCCCGCCAGGCCGGTCAGAATCCCCGGCAGCGTCGTCCAAAAGCTCTGCTGGGATTTGGTCGGTGGAGCCATCCCCATCTACCCCCGAGATGCGCTTCTTCAGGCGGCCTTCTATCTGCCCGTCAGCGCGTAGGCAACTCAGCCATGCACTAAAAATCGCTTGGCGGCCAAAAACGGGACAGAAGCTCACCGGTTGGCGCTGCCAAGGTAACTCCAATAGCGTGACGCCACCGTGAGCCACAGCACGATTGCCCTGCTGACCGTGCCGCTGGTCACCGGCGTGATCGGCTACGTCACCAACTGGTCGGGCGTCCTGATGCTCTTCTATCCGGTGCACTTTAAGGGCATTCAGGCCCACTGGCTTCACGCCGTTTCGCGCCTGCTCCCCTATCGCGTGCGTCAGATCCCGGGCGTGATGGTGGGCGGGATCGGCTGGCAAGGGATCGTTCCCTCACGGGCGGCCAAGATGGGAAGCCTGGCCGTGGACAGCGGGATCTCGAAGATCGGCACCCCGCAGGAGTTCTTCAAGGAGCTGGACCCGGAGGAGATCGCCCAGCAGATAGTCGAGTCCACGCGCGAGGAGATCCATGGGATCGTCGATCGGATCATGGCGCGTGAGCAGCCGCGCCTGTGGCAGGAGCTTCCCGACCAGATCAAGGAGCTGATCCACCGCCGGGTCCAGGACCAGCTGCCCGAGATCGTCCACCAGCTGACGGTGGCGATAGGGGACAACATCGACCAGCTGGTCGATGTCAAGCTGATGGTGATCAAGCGCTTTGACCCCGAACTGGCCAACCGGGTGTTTCTGGACATGGGCCAGCGTGAGCTGAAGTTCATCCAGAACTTCGGCTTCGTGTTCGGCTTCGCGCTCGGCATCCCCGTGGCCCTGCTCACCCACTTCGTGACCTTCTGGTGGCTGCTGCCGATCCTCGGAGTACTGGTCGGGTACGTGACCAATTGGGTGGCCCTGTGGATGATCTACGAGCCCGCCGAGCCGCAGCGGTGGGGACCGATTCGCGTCCACGGACTGTTCATCCGCCGCCAGCACGATGTGGCCGCCGTGTACGCACGGGTGGTGGCCGACGAGATACTCACCGTGGCTGAGTTCGGCTCCGAACTGCTGAACGGCCCTCAATCCGATCGCACCCGGGCCCTGATCGAGCGCTCCATGCGCCCCGCCATCGACCGAGCCACGGGGCCACTGCGGCCCGCGGTCAAGGTGGCGCTGGGCTCACGGGAGTACGAATCCATCCGCGAGTCGTTTGCCACCGAGCCGGTGGAGCACATGATGGAGCCGCTCTCAGACCCCAAGTTCAGCCAGACGCAGAGCGCCGCTATGCGTAAGCTGCTCACAGACAGGATTCGCGCTATGGCTCCCCAGGAATTCGCCGACCTGCTGCGCACCGCCACCAAGGAGGATGAGTGGCTCCTGCTTCTGCACGGCGCCGTCCTGGGGCTGGCCGGGGGACTCATCCATCTGGCGGCTTTCGGATGAGCGACGAACCCAGCCTGGAAGCCCAGCTGGCTCAGAATGCTCCCGCGCTTGCGCGGCTGGTCGCCGGTATGTGGTGGCGGGCGGCTCGGTGGGGCGTGGGCGCCTCGGCCCGCGGCGGCGTTCGGTTTACCCGGGCCGCGGCAGACCCCGTGCTGGCGGCCGAGGTGGTCGCCGAGATTGGCCTTCAGCTGCGCGAGTATGCACGGGACCTGCTCGGGATCACCGAGCTCGATGAGCGCGTCCGCCAGCTCATGCCTGCCGACGTCGGCGCCACCCCCGTCAACGGCTCGGGCAATGGGGCTGCCTCCGAAGCCGTCGGACTCCGGCTCAAGGGCGCGCTCCTGCTCCGCGCCGCCGCTGAGGTGGACCGCGATGAGCACGCCCACCCCGCCTACGCCCGGATCCTTACTGAGCTGGCCCCCGACGAGGGCCGGATCCTGCGACTGCTGGCCACCGACGGCGCCCAGCCGGCGGTCGACGTGCGCGCCGTGAGCCTGATCGGGGTCAGCTCGGACCTGGTGGTCGGAGGCCTGAACATGATCGGAGCCCAGGCCGGCTGCCGCGATCGTGATCGGGTGCCGGCGTATCTGAACAACCTCGAGCGGCTGGGGTTGATCTGGTTCTCGCGGGAGCCCATCGACGACGCGGTCGCCTATCAGGTCCTGGAGGCCCAGCCCGAGGTCATGGCGGCGATCAAGGGCGCCTCGCGAGCCAAGACGACTCAGCGCAGCATCCACCTGACGCCGTTCGGCAGGGACTTCTGCCAGGTTTGTCTGCCCCTGGATGTCGCCGAGGTCGAGGCTCTGACCGCCGAGACCGAGTAGCGCGTCACTAGCCTCGAACGCTGGGCCGGGACCAGCGATCAGGGAGAGCCAACATGGACTACGTCAATCTGGGCCGCACCGGCCTGCGCGTCTCGCGCGTGTGCCTGGGGATGATGAGCTACGGCCGGCACGAGAGTCGCGAGTGGGCCCTGGACGAAGCCGATGCCCAACCCATCGTCCGTCGCGCCGTCGACGGCGGGATCAACTTCTTTGACACGGCCGACGTCTACAACGGCGGCGAGAGTGAGATCCTGACCGGCAAGCTCCTGCGCTCCCTGTTTGAGATGCGCGAGGAGTACGTCCTGGCGACCAAGGTCTTCATGCCCACGATGCCCGGAGAGAACGGCTACGGACTGTCGCGCAAGCACATCCTGGCCTCGATCGACGCCTCGCTGCAGCGACTCGGGCAGGACTACGTCGACCTCTATCAGATCCACCGCTGGGATCCCCAGACGCCGATCGCCGAGACCATGCAGGCCCTGCACGAAGTAGTCCAATCCGGCAAGGCGCGCTACATAGGAGCCAGCAGCATGTTCGCCTGGCAGTTCGCCAAGGCCCAGGCCGCGGCCCCGACCAAGTTCGTTTCCATGCAGAATCACTACAACCTGGTCTACCGCGAGGAGGAGCGGGAGATGATCCCCCAGTGCCGAGATCAGGGCGTGGGCGTGATCCCCTGGAGCCCGCTGGCCCGCGGGCTGCTGGCCGGCAACCGGACGCGCTCGGGCGAGCAGAGGACCAAGCGCGCGCAGACCGATGCCTTCGGCGACTCCCTGTACGCACCGGAGGTCGACTTCGACGTCGTGGAGCGCGCCGACGAGGTGGCGCAGACCCGGGGAGTCTCGACTGCGCAGGTGGCGCTGGCCTGGCTGCTGCACCGGCCCGGGGTCACGGCACCGATCGTCGGCGCGACCAAGGTCGAGCACCTGGAGGATGCACTGGCCGCCGAGCGGCTTTCCCTCGACGAGCAGGAGATGTCAAAGCTCGAGGAGCCCTACGTGCCCCATCCCATCGCCGGCCACCACTAGACCGCCTTCGCGCTTGCCTTCGGTCCACCCGTGCGGTTAAGGTCCGGCTTAACCAGTGCGTAACTCGGGTTCTCGACAATTCGGGCCGCAACCCGTTCACCGGAGGTAGCTATGGCTCAGACGACTGCGCCCGCCGGCGCGCCACGCGATGTTCAACTCGACGCTGAGGGACTGGATCGCGGGGTTGGCTTCCTGGGTCTGT
>JALYZQ010000030.1 GCA_030948805.1 Actinomycetota bacterium
CTTCCGGCTCGACGCCCACTGGCTCGACGCCCCCTGGCTCGAGGCCCTCCGACACGCCGACCGGGTCTGCCACGGTCGCTGCGTCCACGTCCCGACAGGCGCTGACCGCGCTTCAGGCCGGTCGCACCACCGAGGCGGCCGCGCTGGCGGACCAGGCGCTCGGGGTCGCTCCGGCCGGCAGCCGTGACTGGCAGGACGCTCTCCTCGTCCTTGGTCTCAGCCAGCGGCAGGCCGGCGACCCGGCCGCCGCGCAAACGCTTCAGCAGTTCCTCTCCGCAGCCCCTGACCACCCCGCCGTGGCCATGGTGCAGAGACTTCTCCAGAGCAGGTGATCTGTGACCAGCAAGGACCAGGTGCTCGCCCTCCTGCGGACGGCCTCCACATCGAGGAAGTCGCCTTGGGGTACTGCGCCCCTCACCAGCGCGCCTCAGCGGTCGCGTCGCCGCCAAACCTGCGTCACCGGGAGTACTTCCATGACCACTCCCGCATCGAGCGCATGCTGTTCGACGGCACCGCCGCCCCCCGGGAGGGCGAGCTGTCCCTCACTGACGTGACGCCGGGCAACGGCCTGACCTGGCGTGCCGAGGCGGCCGCGTCCTACCGGGTCGCCTGAGACCCGGCCGAGCCACCGATGGGCGACCGAAGACGACCCGGCCTTCCCGGCGTGGACGACGGTCCTGGCCGTCACCGCGCTGGGCGTGGTCGTGCTGCTTGTTGTCGTGGTGCTCGTCGACGTGGTGCGTAGCCCGCAGCCCATGGCCGTGATGAACGTGGTCTGGCCGCTGACCATGCTCTTCGGCAGCTCGGTCTGGTTGACCTTCTACCTGCGCAGAGGGCGGGCTTCCGTCAAGCAGGGCCCGCCCGGAAAGGCTCAGCCCGAGCGGAACCTGCCCGAGCAGGCCGGGCCCGAGCATGACGAGCCCAAGCATGACGAGCCCGAGTGGGAGATGACCGAAGCGGTCGCTGTCGGTACCAGCCACTGTGGCGCCAAATGCACGCTCGGCGACCTCGTGGGCGAGTTCACCCTCGCAGCCGCCCGGCCCTGGCCGGCGTCTTCAGTCTCGGCTGGCTGTTCGGCGACCAGATCTTCGCCGCATGGACGCTGTACTTCGTCCTGGCCTGCCTTTTTCGGGATCGCCTTCCAGTACTTCTCCATCGCCCGCCGGTGCGCGGGCTGCCGCCGGGCCGGGGCCTGTGGCAGGCGGTCGAGGCCGACACCTTCTCCATCACGGCTTGGCAGGTCGGGATGTACGGCGTGATGGCGGTCGCCCAGTTTCTCGTGCTGCCGGCCCTGTTCGGTCGCAGGCCTGACGCTTTCACGCCCCAGTTCTGGTTCGCCATGCAGCTGGCCATGGTGGCCGGCTTCGCCACCGCCTACCCGGTTAACTGGCTTCTCATCCGGCGCGGCATCAAGGAGAAGATGTGAAGAAGGGATTGTGATGACGCGACTCGTCGTCATCACCGGTGCGAGTGGGGGGACCGGGCGAGCCTGCGTGCGCGAGTTCGCCGGCCGCGGCGACCGGCTCGCGCTGCTGGCCCGAGGCGAGACGGGTCTCGCCGGCGCTGCGGCGGAAGCCCGAGAGCTCGGCGCTGAGGTGCTCACCATCCCCGTCGACATGGCCGACGCGGGTGCGATGTTCGCCGCCGTCGACCGAATTGAGGCGGAGATGGGTGCGATCGACGTCTGGGACAACGTCACGTTCACGTCCGTCTTTGCGCGGTTCGAGGACATCAAGCCGGAGGAGTACCAGCGCGCCATCGAGGTCAGCACCTCGGCTACGTCTCCGCGACCATGGCCGTGGTGCCCCAGATGCGGCAGCGAGACTCGGGCACCGTCGTCCTCGTGGGCTCGGCGCTGGCGTATCGCGGAATTCCCCTGCAGACGGCGTACTGCGGCGCCAAACATGCGATCCAGGGGTTCCACGAGGCGCTGCGCTGCAAGCTGCTGCACGAGCACAGCAACGTCCACATGACCACGGTGCAGATGCAGGAGGTCAACACCCCCCACCGACTGGTGCTCGGCCGTCGGATTCTCGGGCAGGCCAACGAGTCCCAGCTGGCGGTCCGTCTTCAGCTGGCCACCGGGTTCGAGCGCGCCGCCACGCAGGTGCACACGCGGGTGCACCG
>JALYZQ010000089.1 GCA_030948805.1 Actinomycetota bacterium
GCGGGTCCAGCGCCAGCCGCGGCCGGGCGCATGCCATGCTCGGGGTCACGGCCTCTTCCCGCTACCCGATCCGCGCTGCACGCCAGGGGCGATCGACCCCACAGTCACCCAGGGCGACATCGGGAGAACGATCTGTCGCCACGGCTACACCAGGCGCGTCAGGCCGCCCGAGTACATCACCGAGCCCGAGAAGCGGGCCAGCCTGCGCGCCTACGGCGACGCCGGTCCCCTGCGCCGCTATGAGTACGACCACCTGGTCGCGCTCGAGCTGGGCGGCGCACGCAACGACGCTCGCAACCTGTGGCCCGAACGGGGATCGATCCCCAACCCCAAGGATGAGCTCGAGTACCGGCTGCGCACCCGCGTGTGCGAGCGTCGCATGACCCTGGCCGCTGCCCAGCGGGCCATAGCCGGGGACTGGGTGGCGGCGTACCGGCGCTACGTACGCTGACCGTTAACCGCCGGCCTGGCGCAGCCGCTGGATCGCCTGCAGCTCCTCGGCCGCGGCGAGATCCTTGGTGCGCCCGGCCGCGCGCTTCATGGCGATCAGGTCCTCGACCGAGGCCACCAGCACCGTGACGGCGCCGATGTCAAACCGTTCGGCCCTACTGCGCAGGGCAGCATAGCCCTGGCTTCCGGCTGGCCGGGCGAGGACATCCAGCTCACCAGCATCGGTCACCATGGTCAGGACCTCGGTCTGGCTCAGCGTGCGCGCATCGGGGACAAACGGAAGCTGCTCATCTACTCCCTTAAGGCGCGCGTGCAGATTGAGCAGAACTTGGCCGAGCGTCTCCAGGTTGCCTGGATTGGTTGCGTAGCACACGTCAAGATCGAACGTGGCTTGCGCGGACCCGTGCAGGACGGCGGCGATGCCCCCGATGACCACGAACTCAACACGGGCGACGACGAGCTGTTCGAGCAGCGCGCCCGCATCAAGCGGCGCTCGCGCGCTCGCGTTCACGCGTCCCGGTGACCCGAGCCGGTTAGACGAGCCAGGTTCTGCTGGGAACGCGTGAAGACGCGGAGGCGCTCATGGGGCGTCATGGCCAGGCGCTCGCGCAGCTGCCCGAGGTCGAGCGCGATAAGGGTCGCCGGAGACCGGGCTAGCGCCAGCGTATGGCCGGTCACGCTCAGTGCCCGTTCAAGCGTGGAATAGGTCGGATTCGCGGTAGGGCCCTCGAACCGGGCGACAACGGGCTGAGACACGCCCATCGCGGCCGCCAGCTCGGCTTGGGTCATCCCGGCGGACTCTCGAGCGCGGCGAATCAGGGCGGAGGCGGTCATGACGCCCATTATAGCTTTTAAGCTATTGACTCAAGCGGATATGAACAAGGCAGCGTCTAGACCCAGCCCTTGCGGCGGAAGAAGATAAGGAAGCCGATTGCCGATAGGACCAGCGATCCGAGCCCGAAGACGAGAAACGCCCAGGTCGTGTTGAGGATGTGCGTGACCAGGAAGGCGAAGTTCTGGCCGAAGAACCCGGTCAGGAAGGTAAGGGGCAGGAAGATCGTGGCGATGACCGTCAGCTGCTTGTTGACCTCACCCTGACGGTTGGCCACCGTTGAGAGATACATGTCCGTGGCGCCGCTGAGCAGGTCTCGGTAGGAGTCCACCAGCTCGGAGATGCGGATCAGCCCGTCATAGACGTCGCGGAAGTAGAGCCGGTCGTCGCTCTCGAGGCCGGGCAGCTCGGTGATCGTGTCGCTGTTGCGGGCCAGCGTGTCGCGCATCGGTGTGACCACGCGGCGCATCGCCACCAGGTCGCGCTTGAGCGAGAAGATGCGTTGCAGGTTCTCCGGCGCCGCCTCGTCGAGGATCTGCTGCTCGATGTCATCGATGTCATCGTCGATGCGCGACAGGACGGGGACGAAGGTCGAGGTGACCGCGTCGAGGATCTTGGAGACCAGGAACTGCTCGCTGCGGACGGGCTGATCGCAGTAGCGGTGACGCAGGTCGGCCAGCGCATCCACGGGCCGCTGGTGGATCGTGACCACGTAGTCGCCGGAGATGATCACGTGCACCTCGCGCAGCAGGGCCCCGCCCGACTCAGTCTCCGGGTCGACTCCGAACACGACCATGAACACGTAGCCCTCGTACTCCTCGACCTTGGGCCGCTGGTCAAAGGTCTTGGCATCCTCCACGGTCAGCGGATGGAGCCCTACGAGCTTGGCCAGCTGCTCCAGATCGGCAGCGGGCGGGTCATCCAGATCGATCCAGATGAAGCTGTGCTGCTCCAGATGCGCCGCGAGGTCCTCATGACGCGGGTTGACCAGACACGGCACCCGCAGCGTGTTGCGCGGAGCGGACGCTTCGCCGGTGCTCACGGGCTGAACGCTACCAACGCCCCCAGTCGCGTCTTTTGCTGCTTCGGCGGTGCCCGGCGCGAGCGTCTAGGACCGTGGCTACGATGAGGCGCGTGCAGGGGCTCAGACGAATTCGGGCGCGGCGCGTGGCCGTGGCCGCGGTGTTGGTGCTCGGTTTGTTCCCGGCGGGCGCCCAGGCCTTCAGCAAGGCGATCTGGGGTCCGGCGTACCGGCACGGCCGCAACCAGTTTCCCCTCTACCGCAAGTTAGGGGTACGCATCTACGAGGTCAGTCTGAACTGGGCGACGGTAGCTCCGCAACGCCCCCGCAACGGCAAGAATCCGCGCGATCCGGCCTACCGCTGGCCGGCCACGGTTCGGCAGGAGATCAACCTGGCCCATCGCTATCACATGCAGGTCCTGATGCAGTTGATCTTCGCCCCGCGCTGGGCCAACCATGGCCACGCCGCCAACGTGCCCCCAACAACGCCGGCGATCTACGGCAACTTCGCCAAGGCGGCCGCGCGCGAGTACCGGGGGGTGCACTTGTGGATGGTCTGGGGTGAGCCCGACCGCACGGCGAACTTCTCGCTCACTCGGACCGTCGCTTCCGGCCGCCGGCTCAACGCGGCCCAGAAGAGAGCTCCGCACCTCTACGCGCGGCTGATCGACTGCGCCTACGGGTCACTGAAGGCCGTCAGCAAGCGCAATCTGGTCATCGGGGGCTCGACCTTCTCCACCGGCAACACCGTCACCCAGCAGTGGATTGAGAACCTCAGACTGCCCAGCGGCCGGCCCCCGCGGATGGACATGTACGCCCACAACCCATTCAGTGCCAAGGCCCCGAACTTCTCAGACCCGGCGTCGCCGTTCGGCGTGGTCCAGTTCTCCGACCTGCCTGAGTTGGCGCGGTGGATCGACCGGTATCTGCACCGGGGTATGCGCATCTTCCTGTCGGAGTTCACGATCCCCACCAAGCCCGACGGTGAGTTCAACTTCTACGTCGATCCCGAGGTTGCGGGTCGCTGGACGGCCGGCGCTCTGCGCCTGTCGCGACGCTGGAAGCGCATCTATGCCCTCGGCTGGATCCACGTCTACGACGCGCCCCCGCTCAGCTACGGTGGCTTGCTGACCGCGCAGGGCAAGCCCAAGCCGTCCTTCTACGCCTTCGAATACGGCTAGGGCGAGGGCTCCGGCCGCGCGCCAGGCCCGCTCGCCCGGGTGCTAGCCGCGAATCAGCGTGACGTGCTTGCGCAGCGTGGCGTGGCCCTTTCGGGGCGTGACGGTGAGCGTCGCATCGAGGTCATTGTTGTTCTTGAGCAGCGCAAGGGCGGCCTTGTCAAGCTTGGCCG
>JALYZQ010000096.1 GCA_030948805.1 Actinomycetota bacterium
GCCCCGGCCACCGCTGCCACCGTGCCCGTCGGCGCCACCACCGCTGCGGTCACCGCCCCCGCGGCGGCCACTGCAACGCCACCACCCTCCACGACCACCGCCCCCGGCGTCCCGGCCTCAAGTGCCCCGGCGGTCGGCTCGACCCCGGCCACCACCACCGGTGGCACTGGATCCGTCGCCGTGACCCCGCCACCCGGAGGCTAACCGGCACTGATGGTCGCCGTCGATCGCCGCATCGGCTGGATCTTCGTCGCCTTCCTGTCGCTGCTGGGGGTGGCGGTGATCAAAGCCGTCGACCTCGGGGTGCTGCGCGCCGGCACGCTTCAGCATGCGGCCTTCAGTCAGCAGATAACCCAGAACCTGATTCCAGCCAGCCGGGGAGCGATCACCGACCGTAACGGGGTGGAGCTGGCCATCTCTCAGTCGGCCGATGAGATCATCGCCGACCCGTACCTGATCAAGCAGCCTCAGGCCACGGCGGCCAAGCTCGCGCCCCTGCTCGGCAAGCCCGTCCTGTCGGTCCTGGCTCTGGTGACCAAGCCCCATGACGGCTTTGTGCCGCTGGCCCGGCTGCTCCCGGCTGACCGCGCGGCCAAGATCATGAAGCTTCAGATCAACGGGATCTCCACCGTTCCGGAGGTCACCCGGTACTACCCGCGAAGCTGGGCTGCCTCGCAGGTCCTGGGGTCCGTGCACCTCAGCGGACAGGGCGCGAGCGGCCTGGAGTATCGCTACAACCCTCAGCTCCGCGGTAGTGGCGGCGTGCGCCGGATCGTCAATGATGCCGTCGGTCAGCCGATCTCGATTGATGACGTCCGGACGATGCGGGCTGGCCAGACGGTCAGGCTGACCGTGGACGCCGCCCTCCAGGACGAGGTCGAGCAGGTACTGGCGGGCATCGGCGCGCGGTACTCGCCCAAGGGGGCAACGGCGATCGTCATGGACCCCAATACGGGCGGAATCCTGGCGCTGGCCAACTGGCCGCGGGTCAACGCCAACGATCCCGGCGGCTCACCGCCCTACGCGACCGAGAACCGGGCCGTGAGCTTCAACTACGAGCCGGGCTCGACCTTCAAGGCCTTCACCGTCGCCGGGGCGCTTCAGGACAACGTCGTCTCCCCGGGGACCGACCTCAACATCCCCGCGGTCCTTCAGGTCGCCGACCGCCGCATCCACGACGCCGAGGTCCACCCCAACGAGACGCTGTCGGTGGCTCAGATCCTCAAGGTGTCCAGCAACATCGGCGCCGATGAGATCGGGATGAAGGTGGGGGCTAGCCGCTTTGACCACTGGGTGCATGCGTTTGGTTTCGGCTCACCCACGCGCGTCGACCTGCCCGGTGAGCAGCGCGGCATCGTCCTTCACGCCGCGCAGTACTCGGGCTCGTCGATGGGCAACCTGCCCATGGGCCAGGGTGAGTCGGTGACCCCGCTCCAGATGGCCACGGCGTACTCGGCGATCGCCAACGGGGGCATTCTGCGCGCGCCCCACGTAGTCGCGGCGATCGGCGGCCACGCCCAGCGGCTGCCCGCCGGACATCGCATCATCTCAGCGACAACCGCGGCCGAGCTGCGGGGCATGCTCCAAGGCGTGCTGGCCGATGGCGGGACGGCCTCGGGCGCGGGCATCCCGGGCTACGACCTGGCCGGCAAGACCGGAACCGCCAACGTGGTCGTCAACGGCAGTTACTCGGCCAGCAAGTACATCGCGTCCTTCATCGGCATGGTCCCGGCCAGTGCGCCTAAGCTGGTGGTGGCCGTGATGGTCGACCAGCCTCAGGGCTCGATCTACGGTGGCTCGGTGGCCGCACCGGCCTTCCAGAAGATCGTCGGCTGGGCCGTGCCCTATCTGGGTATTGCCCCCACCGCCCCCTGGCCGACGGGCACCTCGCCCCGCGGCCTGGGTTAGCGCCCCGGGCGCGCGCCGGTGCCGGCCGGCTGGTCCTCCAGCATCGCCGCCAGCCGAGCCAGCCGATGATCCCATTGCCCCCCGACCTCGGCCATCCACGAGACGGCCCCTGAGAGAGGCGCCGGGGTGATCCGGTAGCGCACGTCGCGCCCCGCGCGCTCACGGGCCAGCAGCCCGGCCTGCGTGAGCGAGCCGAGGTGCTTGGCCACGGCCTGACGGGTGATCGGCAGCGCGGTGGCCAATTCTGTGGCGGTGGAGGGATGCTCGGCCAACGTGGCCAGCAGGCGCCGGCGCATCGGGTCAGCCAGGGCACCGAAGACCGCATCCACGCGGTCACCTGACATGTCAGGCCGCCACCAGGACGGGGCCGTGGCCACGCATGGGCTGCCCGGGGAGCGACGTGCCCACCAGGTCCAGAGCCTCCAGCGGTCGGGTCTCGGCGACCCGCAGGCGCACCCGGCCGTCGCAGATCTCCACCAGCTCGAGCTCCACGCGCGAAGCCGGCTCGCCCTCCCGGGTCCACCAGAAGCTCAGGCGGGCCGGGGCGTCCCCGCTTTCCCCGGGCGGTGCTACCTCCTCCACCCAGCCGTGGCGCTCCTCATCTCCGAGCCGGAAGCAGGCCTCGCCGCCGGGCTCCAGATCGAGCCGCACCTCGTCGGCCAGCCAGGCTGAGAGCCAGGTGGGGTCGGTCAGCGCGCGCCACGCCTCCTCGGGCGTCGCGTTCAGCTCCAGCTCACGTTCGATCAGGTCGACCATCGTCATGCCTCCGCTGGGATGTGCAACTGAGTAGTTGCGGGTCTGGTACGGTAGCCGCAAGCGACTGGTTGCACATTAGCAACCGGAAAGGAGATGAAAATGCCACTTGTGCCCATGGTCGTCGAACAGACCGCTCGCGGCGAGCGCTCGTTCGACATCTACTCGCGCCTGCTCAACGATCGGGTGGTGTTCCTCGGCGGCCAGATCGAAGAGGAGATCGCCAACGTGGTCGTGGCGCAGTTGGTGCATCTGGAGTCAGATGACCCGGACAAGGACATCCACTTGTACGTCAACTCCCCGGGGGGCTCCATCTACGCCGGCCTGGCCATCTACGACACGATGCAGTTCATCCGCCCCGACGTGCAAACCATCTGCTACGGCGTGGCCATGTCAATGGGCTCGCTGCTGCTGGCCGGCGGAGCGCCGGGCAAGCGCATGGCCCTGCCCAACAGCCGGATTCTCATCCACCAGCCCTCCGGGGGCTTCGAAGGCCAGTCCACCGACATCGAGATCCACGCGCGGGAGGTCCTGGCCCTGCGCACGCGGATCGACGAGATCTACGCCAAGCACACCGGCCAGGCACTCGAGCGGGTTCACGCCGACATGGACCGCGACCGCTACTTCACCGGCGAGGAAGCCCTGGCCTACGGGCTGGTGGATCGGGTGCTCGAGCACCGGGAGCGAAACGGCCGGGGCAGGGGTTTCGGCGCGAACTGATACGCCCAAAAGGATGAGCTGACGCGGTCAGGCCCGTCTGAACCGTCGCGGCCCCTAGATACACTCGGCGCCGATGCGCCTGGACCAGGTGATGCCCACCGCACCACCGTCAGCCGGCGGCCCTGACGTGACCGGCCTGACCTACGACAATCGCCGGACTAAGCCGGGGACGCTGTTTTTCTGTGTGGTCGGCTTCACGCGTGACGGTCATGATTTCGCGGCCGATGCGGTGGCCCGGGGCGCCTCGGCTTTGGTCGTCGAGCGGGAGCTTCCCGACATCGCTGTGCACCAGGTCAAGGTCAAATCGGCCCGCGCCGCGATGGCCCCCGCGGCCGCACGCTTCTACGGCGATCCCACCCAAACCCTTCATGCGATCGGGATCACCGGCACGAACGGTAAGACCACGACCGCCTTCCTGGTCCGGGCGCTGCTGGAGCCCGACGGCCGGCCGACCGGTCTGCTGGGCACGGTCACGAGCATCATCGGTGGCCACGAGCGCGAGGTGCAGCGCACCACTCCGGAGGCGATAGACCTCCAGCGCATCTTCCGCGAGATGCTCGACTCGGGGGACCGAGCCGTAGTGATGGAGGTTTCATCGCACGCGCTGCAGCTGCACCGCGCCGATGCAATTCATTTTGCGGCCGCCATCTTCACCAACCTAACCCAGGATCACCTGGATTTTCACCCAACGATGGAGGAGTACTTCGCAGCCAAGCGGATGCTGTTCGAAGCTCCCCTGACCCCCGGCGCCGCGGTCATCAACGTTGACGACCCCTACGGGGCTCGCCTGGCGGCGCAGCTCGACCGGCCGATCACCTACGCCCTGCGCTCCGACGCGGACTACCGCGCTACCCAAGTCCAGACAACGCTCAGCGGGTCGGAGTTCAGCGTCCAGACCCCCGAAGGGCCACTCGAGCTCACCTCACCCCTGCGAGGGGAGTTCAACGTCTACAACGTCCTCGGCGCCCTGGCCGCGGCCCGGGCCCTGGACGTCCCACTAGAAACGTGCAAAGCGGCGATCGCCAGCGCCGGTCAGGTCCCGGGCCGCTTTGAGACGGTGGACGCGGGCCAGCCCTTCGCGGTGCTGGTGGACTACGCCCACACGCCCGACTCGCTGGAGAACGTGCTCAACGCGGCCCGCCAGCTCACTGAAGCAAGACTGATCGTTGTCTTTGGCTGTGGTGGTGACCGTGACCGCGGCAAGCGGCCCATGATGGGGGAGATAGCCGGCCGGCTGGCCGATGTGGCCATCGTCACCTCGGACAACCCGCGCTCCGAGGATCCCGAGGCGATCATCGCTGAGGTGCTGGCCGGGATGACCACCCACGAACGCCCGACGATCGAGCACGACCCCGACCGCCGGGCGGCGATCACCCGGGCCCTCGAGCTCGCTGGCCCGGGGGACGTGGTGGTCATCGCCGGTAAGGGCCATGAGCAGGGCCAGGAGTTCGCCCACGGACACAAGCTCCCGTTTGACGATGTGACCGTGGCCCGTGAGATC
>JALYZQ010000153.1 GCA_030948805.1 Actinomycetota bacterium
GTACTGCTGTAGTTGATCGGAAGACCCACCAACTTGTTGCAGCAGTTCGCGGCCTCGGTCTTGGTGATCGCGTAGGGAAGGACCTGGGAGCCTCCGGCCGAGCCGACCTGCAGCACGCTGACCCGGGCGTGAGCCGAGATCGTCGGGGTGAACCCGCCGGCGAAGAAGGAGCTGGGGCTGGAGTTGTCCATCTTCACGTCGACGTAGCTGCCCGATCCCGGACAGGCGACGCTGGTCGTCGCGGTTACCTTTCCTTCCTGTCCGTTGGGCTGTACCCCGCTCGACGGGACCGGGTCGCTGCCGGTGGTCGTGGTGTTGGGAGCGGCGTATTGATCGGCCGCCGTCTGAAGCGAGCTCTGAGTACAGGTGGCCGGGTTCTGCAGCAGCTGATCGGCGCCGGCCAGAGCGCCGGCATCGGCCTGCGTCTGAAGGTGGCGCTGGACCTGGTACCAATGGCCTAGATCGACGACCACCGCGGTGAAGCCGATGAAGGCCACCAGGCAGATGGCCACGATGACTGCGACGACCCCGCGCTGATCCCGCACGGGCGCGCGTTGGGGGGACTCGGCGGCAGTCTCGCCCGCGGCAGGGCCGGCATGTGGCGCAATACGCATAGTTGGTTCGTCTTCGTCAGGATGAGCGCCGGGCACAACTCCACGGTCGGCTAGGTCGCCCTAGACAAAGGTTCAGCTAGCGGCCCTTCCACTGCGGCGGGCGTTTCTCGGCAAACGCGCGGACGCCCTCCCGGAAGTCCTCGGAGGAGAAGCAGGCGCGGCGCAGCTCCAGCAGCTCGCGCTCGACCGCCGGGGCCAGTGAGGCTTCCGCGTCGAGTACGGCGCGGATCACCCGCTTGTTGCCGCGCTGGGCCAGCGGGGCGTTACCGGCCAGCTCCGTGGCCAGCCGTAGTGCCGCGTCGTTGAGGTCCTCGGGAGCGACGACCGAGTTGACCAGGCCCCAGTCGTGGGCCTGAGGGGCCTCGATCTGGCCGCCGACCAGGAACAGCTCACGGGTGCGCGGAGCGCCGATGGCGTCGATGAACTTGCGGATCCCCGTGTGGGAATAGACGAGCCCCAGCTTGGCCGGCGGCATGCCGAGCTTGATCGGCCGCGCAGCGATGCGCAGGTCACAGGACAGGGCCAGCTCCAGGCCGCCTCCGATCGTGTGCCCGTTCAGCGCGGCCACAGTGGGATACGGATAGGCGTCGATGGCGTCGATCGCGGCCGCGAAGGGGTGGGCGACCAGCTTCTCGGCCTCATCGGCGAACACATCCTGCTCCCACCCACCCAGGTCCCCAATGTCATAGCCGGCGGAGAAGATGCGCTCCTGGCCGGTGATGACCAGGCAGCGGGCATCCAGCTCGGGCATCACGGTGGCGAAGCGGTCGAGGATGGCCATGTCCAGCGCGCCCCGCTTACCGGGGTTGGAGATGGTCAGCCGGGCCACCCCTTCGGCCGGCTCGTCGATCAGCAGCTGTCCCTCGGTGGCCTCCGGGCTCACGAGCGCCTTACTCGAGCACGACCAGGGTGTCGCCCTCGGACACCGACTGGCCCTCGGCGCAGCGGATCTCCTTGACCACGCCGGGATCCTCGGCCTCGACCGGCATCTCCATCTTCATCGACTCGAGGATCACCACCGGATCGCCCTCCTCCACGCTGTCGCCAACCGCGACCTCGATCTTCCAGACCGTGCCGGTGATATGCGCTTCGACGTCGGACAAGACGGGCTCCTGTGTCGCGGGCGGGACGGCCCGCAGAATAGTGACGGAGCGCGACGGCAATCGCCTCCGCGCGTCGATCGACCGGATCGTCCCCGCCGGATCGTCCCCGCGCCGCCAGGCGGCCCTTGACAGAAACGAACGTAAGTGTAGACTTACCGTAAGTGACTACTTACAGCTATGCCGATGGCCTCGCCGCTCTGGGCGACCCCACTCGGCGCCTTATCTTCGAGCTAGTGGCCGGCCGCTCCCGGTCGGTGGGGGAGCTGGCCAGCGAGTTGCCGGTCAGCCGGCCTGCGGTGTCCCAGCACCTTCGGGTGCTCAAGCACGCGGGTCTGGTCCGTGACCGCCCTGACGGGGCACGTCGCATGTATGAGCTCGACCCGGGAGGCGTGCACGAGCTGCGCGCCTACCTGGATCGTTTCTGGAACCAAGCCCTGGTCGCGTTCAAGACCGCGGCTGAGTCCAATGAGTCCAATCAGGAGGAATCGCCATGAGCGCACCGTCAACCCTCGAGCCCGTCCGCACTTCGATTCTCGTGCAAGCACCGATTGACCGCGCCTTCGAGGTCTTCACCGCGGGGATCGGTAGCTGGTGGCCGCCGACCAACCACATCCTGGAGGCCGAGCTGGCCGAGATGGTGTTCGAGCCTCGGGTGGGCGGTCACATCTACGACCGAGGCGTGGACGGTAGTGAGTCGCGCTGGGCACGCGTCCTGGCCTATGAGCCGCCCCAGCGAGTGGTCTTCAGCTGGGACATCGGCGTCGACTGGCGGATCGAGACTGACCCCGAGCGCACCAGCGAGGTGGAGGTGCGGTTTGTGTCCGAGGACGCCGAGCGCACCCGGATCGAGCTAGAGCACCGCGGCATCGACCGTCACGGTGAAGGCTGGGAGCGCATGCGCGCCGCCGTTTCCGCGCCTATGGGCTGGAGTGGCGGGCTGGAGGCGTTTGCCCAGCGCCTAAGGTCCTAAGCGCTGCCCCTGGCTTCCCAGGTTCGCAGGGGAATACTCTGCTCGGGACATGACCGATGTAGAGCTCAAGCCTCAGCGCTACCGCGACGAGCGGCCCAAGGAGCACTTCGACCGCTACCACCAGCGCGTTCGCGCCGGTGAGCCCGAGGCCAAGGTCTATGAGTCGGTGCGCATCGCCACGGTGCTGCACGCGCTGATCTTCTTCCGCGCGCGCGGGGTGGGTAGCCAGCGGGTTCCCGGAGGCCCCATCATCCTGGCCCCCAACCACGCCTCCTTCATGGATCACTTCTTCGCCGGGGCCTTCGTCCGGCGACGGGTCCAGTTCATGGCCAAGTCGCAGCTGTTCGGCAAGGGCATCCCCCAGTGGATCTTCAGCCACGGCGGAGTCTTTCCGGTGCGACGCGGTCACCAGGACGAGGAGGCGTTCATCAGCGCCTTTCAGATCCTCGAGCGCGGAGGCGCGGTCGGCATGTACTGTGAGGGCGGCCGGTCACGCAACGGGCAGATGGCCGCCGAGGCGCGCCCCGGAATCGGCCGCCTGGCCCTGGAGTCCGGCGCGCCCGTGGTCCCCGTGGCCATTCTGGGCTCATATCAGGTGCGCAACTGGAAGCGCCTGCAGTTTCCGCGGGTCACCGTCTGCTACGGGGAGCCGTTTCGCATCCCGGCCGTGCAGCATCCCAGCCGAGAGCAGCAGCAGGAGGCGGCTGACCTGATCCTGGAGCGCATCCGCTCGCTGCACTCAGAGCTTCAGCAGACTGGGCACGCTGGCGCCCTGCGCGCGGCTCCCAGTGGCCACCCCGGCCCGGCGTGATCTTCCGCGCCGGTCTGCTCCAGGGTCGCCGCGTGCTTATCGGCGGCGGGGGTCAGGCGCTCGCCGAGGCGCTCGACGGCCTCGGCGCGGCGGTGGAGACGATCGACGCAGCCGCGCCCGCCGCCACGCCGGCCGACGCGAACCGCCGGTCGGGCGACAGCCCGCCCGTTCATGCGCTGGTCTATGACACCCGTCCGGGCTTCCGCACGGGCGGTCCGGAGGCCCTTCAGCAGTGTCTGGAGGAGACCTGGATCTGCGCCCACGCGGTGGCCACCTCGGCCCTGATC
>JALYZQ010000158.1 GCA_030948805.1 Actinomycetota bacterium
GCGCCCCACATTCACCTGACTAGCTGCTGGAGGTGAAGCCGGCGAAGGTGCAACCGCCGGAGTTGTTGAGGTTCGTGCCCACTGACGCGAGCCCGGTGATGTAGTTGCTCGTGTTGTTGGTGATGGCTGAGAACGTGCCGTCATACGGATCCCTGAAGTCCACTGCCGGCGGCGTCGACGACGCATCTTGATTACCGACATCCTGGTCGGTGCCCGGAGTCAGCGGTGAGCTGGACGTGCTGCTGTACGCGTTGTACTGAGCCGGCGCGCTGGTGGTCAGGAATAGCCCGCCGTTGATGTTGCCCGCGTTGACGTAGCACTTCCCGACCAGACTAATCGGGCCTGAGGTTCCCAGCACGGTGAACGCCGCCCCGTTAAACGAGGTCCCCGATGACGGTTGAATCGTCTTCCGGAACCGCGTCAGCCCCGAGACGTTGGTCGCGCTGGTGGCATTGGTGGCATTGGTGGCGTTGGTCGCCGTGGTTGCATGGGTGGCGAAGTCGGCGTTCCTGGCGTTGCGCACCTTGCCGAGCTTCTTCAGATTGACCTGCTTACCGGTGATCGTGTGGTTGCGCAGGCGATTACCCGACAGCGAGCGCTTCTTGATCAGCTTGTCGCCGCGGACAAGATGGCTCGCCGCGATCGCGGTGCCCGAGGCCGCCAGGACAAGCGCGACCATGGCTACGAGCATCGCCCCAGACGGACGGTGTCTAAAGACAGCCTTCATGTAAATCCCCCTCGTGGCGTTTCAGGATGGGCCCGGCCGGCCACCACCCCCAGTTTCGCGGACCAGCCTAACACCGGGGTCGGGTGATTTGGGGTGAAACGCCGGACGAATGTTCGATTGACCGCAACAAGCGGATCCGGGCTGTCGATGTGACCGGCCTCCAGTCGGCTTGAGACCGGAGGTCGAGCGCTCAGGCGATCGCGTCCAGCCGAGACACGATCTCCCCGGCGTGTCTCACGAACGACCCGTAATCGAACACGGCATCGAGGTCCAGGTCCGCGCCGGCCGGGTCGGCGGACAGCAGCTCGCGCAGGGGCACGCGCTCGTCGAGCGCACGTTGCGCCAGTCGCTGCACGATCCGGTAGGCCTCATCACGGGTTGAGCCGGAGGAGGCCACCAACGCCAGCAACAGCCGCTGGGAGAACAGCCCCCCGCAGGTCAGCTCGAGGTTCTCGCGCATGCGCGCAGCATCAACGACCATTCCCTCGACCAGGGCGATGACCCGCCGCTGCATGTGGTCAAGGAGCGTGGTGGAGTCGGGCAGAATGATCCGTTCGACCGAGGAGTGGGAGATGTCACGCTCGTGCCACAGAGCCACGTCCTCCAGCCCGGCCGACGCGTTGGCCCGTAGCACACGAGCCAGGCCCGAGACCTGCTCGGACTTGATCGGGTTGCGCTTGTGAGGCATCGCGCTGGAGCCCTTCTGGCCTGAGCCGAAGGGCTCGCGAGCCTCGGCCACCTCGGTCCGTGCGAGGTGACGAAGCTCGGTGGCAAAGCGCTCCAGGCCGGCGCCGGCCAGGGCGACCGCGCTCAGCAGCTCGGCGTGGCGGTCGCGGGCGACGACCTGGGTCGAGACCGGCTCTGGCTCCAGCCCCAGTCGGGCCAGCACGCGAGCCTCGAAGTCCGGAGACGTGGCTGAATAGGTGCCCACGGCGCCTGAGACCGCCCCCACGCAAACCTGGCCGAAGGCGTGCTCCAGACGCAGCGCGTTGCGGTGGGCCTCAAAGGCGAAGCCGGCCAGCTTGATCCCGAACGTCGTCGGCTCGGCGTGTATGCCGTGCGTACGCCCCACGCACAGCGTGTCTACGTGCTCGCGCGCGCGAGTGGCCAATGCGGTGACCAACCGCCGGGCGTCGGGCAGGACGACCTGACCCACGCGCCTGAGCTGCAGGGCCAGACCGGTGTCGAGCACATCGCTGGAGGTCAGCCCGTAATGAATCCAGCGCCCGGCCGAGCCCGCGGACTGCGAGAGGACATCGACGAAGGCGGCCACGTCGTGGTCGGTGACCTTCTCGCGCTCCTCGATCGCCGCCACGCTGAAGCCGGCGTCGCGGATCGCCTCCAGCTCCTCGGCCGTGGGACCGTCCATCTCCTCGCTCGCCGCCACCTCGACCTCGCGCAAGGCGTCGAAGCGGGCCTGATCAGACCACAGTGCGGCCAGCTCGGGCCGGGTGTAGCGCGCGATCACCTCCGCGCCGGTCTCTACGAGACTTCGGGCACGGCCAGCGCGGCATCGCCGGCGGCCTGCAGGATCGTGTCCAGCAGTCCGGGAAAGCGCGCCTCGAGATCGTCACGGCGCAGCGTATTTAGCCGGGTTGTCCCCTGGTGGCGCTGATGGATCAGTCCGGCATCGCGCAGGACCTTGAAGTGGTGGGTGCAGGTCGACTTGGTGACCGGCAGCGCGAAGCTCCCGCATGTGTACTCGTGTGCGCCCTTGGCCAGCTCGGCGACGATCATCAGCCGCACCGGATCGCTGAGGGCGTGCAAAACGGCGCTGAGCTCCAGCTGGTCGCGCGCTGGATGGGTGATCGATTCCGTAGTGACTGACATCGCTACCAACTAATTGTACGACGCTCGTCGAACTTCTGGTATCGTACGAGACTCATCGTACAATGGTCTCAAAGGGAACCCTATGAGAAACCAGAGCCAAGCCTCAAGCCAAACAGGGACGATTCTCCGTGCTCAGCGTAGCGCGGCCGCCGTGATCGCACAGTACATCCAGGATCTCACCCATCCCCGCGAGCCTGCGCCGTGCGGATCGGCGACCTGACGCGTACTCAGGCTTGGAGGATGCGCGCCGCCAGCACGGCAGCATTACGCGCGTTGTCCACCCCGACGCAACCCACCGGTACGCCGGGAGGCATCTGGGTGATGGAGAGCAGCGCGTCAAGGCCTCCCGCCACCGAGGTCCGGCTGGTCAAAGGGACGCCGATCACCGGGAGCTCGGTGTGCGCGGCCACGGTGCCGGGCAGGGCCGCCGACAGGCCGGCTCCGGCGATGATCACCCGCAGCCCACGCAGCTTGGCGTTACGCGCGTAGTCGGCGACCACGTCGGGTTCACGGTGGGCCGACATGACCCGGGTCTCGGAGCGGATGCCGCGCTCGGTCAGCTCCGCTTCGGCCTTCTCCATGGCCGGCAGATCGCTCTTTGAGCCCATCAGGATCGCCACCCGTGGAGCGTCAGCTTCGATTTCGTCGATCTCGGCCGCCGTCTCGGCCATGGGTTGTGAGACCTGGGGTGCCTCGGGCGTCGGCTCGCCGTTGGACGCGAGCGGGGGGGCCAGCTCTGGCTCTTCGCTCATCGCTCTTCGCTCACCGCGCGGCTGCGCGGGCGATGTCATGGCGCAGCTGGCGTCCGGGAAACTCGATCATCTCGGCAGCAGCATAGGCGGCCGCGCGGCTACTCCCGATGTCGGCGCCGAGCGCGGTCACGCTCAGCACCCGTCCGCCGGCGGTGACCAGCCGGCCGTCGGCCGAGCGCGCGGTACCGGCGTGGGTGATGAACACGCCAGGGTCCACGGCGTCCAGTCCGGTGATGGGATCGCCGCTGGAGGATGACTCGGGGTAACCGGCGCTGGCCAGCACCACCGTGACCGCCGACTCGTGAAGCCAACGAGTGCCGGCGTCGCGCAGCCCGCCGGGACGGCAGGCGCCCAGCAAGAGTTCCAGCAGGTCGGAGTCCAGCCGGGGCAGGATGGCCTGGGTCTCTGGGTCTCCGAAGCGGACGTTGAACTCCAGCACTCGAGGGCCGGCCGCGGTCATCATCAGTCCCGCGTAGAGAACCCCATGAAAGGGCGTGCCCCGCCGGGCGAGCTCATCGAGCACGGGCTGGTGCACCTGGGCGCAGAGCTCGCGGGCGCGGGCCTCGTTCACCGCCGGCACCGGAGAATAGGAACCCATGCCGCCGGTGTTCGGACCCTGGTCGCCGTCAAAGATCCGCTTGAAGTCCTGAGCCGAGGCCAGCGGCAGCGCCTTCTCCCCGTCGCACAGAGCCAGCAGCGAGAGCTCCTCGCCGGACAGGAACTCCTCGACGACCACCCGCTCGGTGCCGAATCGATGCCCGACCAGCAGATCATCGAGCGCGGCCTGGGCCTCGGTCTCGTCCTGGACGATGACCACGCCCTTGCCGGCCGCCAGCCCGTCGGCTTTGATCACCGCTGGGTAGCCGGTGATGGCGGCCATTGCGGCCCGGGGATCGCTGACCACGGCATAGGCTGCGGTGGGAACCCCGGCGGTGGCCATGATCTCCTTGCAGAACGCCTTTGAGCCCTCCAGCCGGGCCGCGGCGGCGCTGGGTCCGAAGCACGGGATCCCGCCGGCGGCCAGGACATCGCTGACCCCCGCGACCAGCGGCGCCTCGGGCCCGACTACAACCAGGTCGGCGGCCCCGTCCCGGGCCAGAGCCAGCACCGCCTCGGGGTCGCTGGGATCGAGCTCAGGGGCTGGCGCCGAGACCTCTGCCGCGATGCCGGCGTTGCCCGGTGCGCAGAACACGACCGGGGAGCGCGGAGAGCGAGCCAGGGCCTGAACGAGCGCGTGCTCCCGCGCGCCGGCCCCGAGAACGAGGACGTTCAAGTCAGATCGCGCCGATGAAGTCGTCGATCGGGATCGCGGTCAGCGTCTCGTACTTGCCCGTCCCCCGAGAGCCCAGCTCCAGTGACACCCGGGCGATCGTCTGCTCGTCCGGAGCCTCGATCACGTTGACGAAGTCAAACTGGCCCAGCGTGGCCCACTGGGCCTTGACGCTCGCGCCGAGCTGCTCGACCTCCCGGTTGACCTCGCGGATCCGGGTCGGATTGTTCTTGATCGTCTGCACTCCCTCGGGGGTGAGCGTGGTGAGCATGATGTATGTCGGCACCAATCCTCCTCGTGTTATCAGTTGATGGGCCGCCCGGGATAGCCGGCGAGGTCCCGGGCGCTACGCGTCTTGTACCCGATCAGGCGGTGGCGGGAGTGGCCGATTCGGCGCGCTCGAGCACCAGCTCGCCGTCCGCGGCGTCTACCCGTACCGTGTCGCCGACCACGAACCGCCCTTCGAGGATGGCCAGGGCCAGCGGATCCACGAGCCGTTTCTGGATCACGCGCTTGAGCGGACGGGCTCCGTAGGTGGGGTCATAGCCGAGGTTGGCGACCAGCGTGCGCGCGTCCTCTGACAGCGACACGTAGATCTTACGCTCACTCACCCGCCGCAGCACGCTCTCCACCTGCAGGTCGACGATCTCACCGATCTGGTCACGAGACAGGGCCTCGAACTCCACGATGTCGTCGAGCCGGTTGACGAACTCGGGTCTGAAGCTCGCCTCCACGCCGGCCCGGCCGCCCGGCAGGTTGGAGGTCATGATCAGCACGGTGTTCTTGAAGGACACCGTCCGACCCTGGCCGTCGGTGAGCCGCCCGTCGTCCATCACCTGCAAGAGCGTGTTGAACACGTCGGGGTGGGCCTTCTCGATCTCGTCGAGCAGGACGACCGAATAGGGTCGGCGGCGGACCGCCTCAGTGAGCTGACCGCCTTCCTCATAGCCGACGTAGCCCGGGGGCGCGCCAACCAGGCGCGACACCGCGTGCTTCTCCATGTACTCCGACATGTCGATCCGGACCATGGAGCTCTGATCGTCGAACATGAACTCGGCCAGCGCCCGCGCCAGCTCGGTCTTGCCGACTCCGGTCGGGCCCAGGAACAGAAAGGTCCCGATTGGGCGGTCGGGATCCTGGAGGCCCGCCCGGGAACGGCGCAGCGCCGCCGCGACGGCCTGCACCGCCTCGTCCTGACCGATCACCCGACGATGCAGGCGCTGCTCCATGTGCACGAGCTTCTCGATCTCCCCCTCCATGATGCGCGCGACGGGGACGCCGGTCCACTTGGCCACCACCTCGGCCACATCCTCGGCGTCGACTACGTCCTTGAGGAACCGGGGGATGGTCGCCGGGGTGGCATCCCGCTGCTCCTGGGACTCGGCCGCGGCCAGTGACTTCTCGAGCTCGGGGATGGTGCCGTACTGAAGCTCCGCGGCGCGACCCAGGTCAGACTCGCGCTGGGCGCGCTCCAGCTCGATCCGAGCCTCCTCCAGCTTCGCCTGCACGTCGGCCACGGCGGTCACCGACGCCTTCTCACGCTGCCACTCAGCGTGCATGCCGGCCGATGCCTCCTGCTCGTCAGCCAGGATGCGCTGGAGCTGCTCACGCCGGGCGACGGTCCCGGAGTCATCGTCATCACCCAAGGACTGGAGCTCTATCTCCAGCTGCATGATGTGGCGGTCGACCTCGTCGATCTCGGTCGGCTTGGAGTCGATCTCCATCCGGATGCGCGACGCCGCCTCGTCGACCAGGTCAATCGCCTTGTCAGGCAGGAAGCGGTCGGCGATGTAGCGATGGCTCAGCGTGGCCGCTGCGACCAGCGCCGAGTCCTGGATGCGCACCTTGTGATGGAGCTGGTAGCGCTCCTTGAGACCGCGCAGGATGGCGATCGTGTCGGCCACGGTCGGCTCCCCGACGTATACGGGCTGGAAGCGGCGCTCCAGCGCGGCGTCCTTCTCAATGTGCTTGCGGTACTCGTCCAGCGTCGTGGCCCCGACCGCCCGCAGCTCACCGCGAGCCAGCATCGGCTTGAGCAGGTTGGCCGCGTCCACCGCTCCTTCCGCGGCGCCCGCACCCACGATCGTGTGCAGTTCGTCGATGAACAGGACCACCGTCCCGTCGGCGTCGGCTATCTCCTTGAGCACGGCCTTCAGGCGGTCCTCGAATTCTCCCCGGTACTTGGAGCCAGCGACCAGGGCGCCGATGTCCAGGGCGACCACGCGTCGGTCGCGCAGCCCCTCGGGCACGTCGCCGGAGACGATGCGCTGGGCCAGTCCCTCGGCGATCGCCGTCTTGCCGACGCCGGGCTCCCCGATCAGCACGGGGTTGTTCTTGGTCCGGCGTGACAGGACCTGGATGACGCGACGAATTTCGTCATCGCGGCCGATCACCGGGTCCAGCCGGCCCTGAGCGGCAGCCTCGTTGAGGTCGCGCCCGTACTTCTCCAGAGCCTGGAACTTGTCCTCGGGGTTCTCGTCGGTAACGCGGTGCGATCCGCGGACCTCAGACAGGGCCTTGAGGAGCTCCTCCCGCGCGGCGCCGTTGACGCGCAGCGCATCCCCCGCCCCGCCGGGATGGGCCGACAGAGCCAGCAGCAGGTGTTCGGTGGACACGTATTCGTCCTTGAGCTCGCGCATCTCGCTCTCCGCGGCGCGCAGAACCTGGACGAGGTCGCCTGAGCCACCTACGGACTGATCACCGGCTCCGCCGGCGGTGCCTCCGCCAGGGCCAGTCAGCGTCGGCAGTGCATCGAGCAGGCGGCTGACTTCGGCGCGCACCGCCGCGGGCTCTACTCCGAGCTTGCGCAGGACCGGGGAGACGATCCCGGCCCCGGGCCGGGCACCGTCGGTCCCCGTAGCCGGCTCTCCCTGCTCGAGCAGCACGGCGAGCAGGTGCTCAGGCCTGGTCTGCGGATTGCGGCGCTGCTCGGCGAGCCGTTGGGTAGCCTGTAGCGCCTCTTGGGACTTGATCGTAAAGCGGTCTGGTTGCATAGGAGAATCCGGTATCTAGTCGCGATAAATCTCAGTGTGTGTGACTAAGATTATCGCACCGAAAGGTCGCTTTGGCAAGGGCCGGGCGGCTGCGCTCCACTCGCCTTGGCGTTGACGAACGCCCTGTGTTAGCGGCGGATGCGCAGCGTGTGCACCCGGCTGCGCGCCTCGACGTTGCCGCTCGCGTCGGTGACCGTGGCCACCACGTGGGCGTAGATGCGCTTGTGAGCGTGGCGGGCGTGGCGCAGGCGACGCAGCTGGCGGCGGGAGAAGCGCAGCTGCAGGGTCTGCCGCCCACGGCGCAGGAACACGAACCGGCGAGAGGCCACGCGCACCGGCCGGGCACCCTGAATCGTGATCACCGCCGAGGCGGAAACGTTGCAGCGCCGAGTGCAGTTCACGCGCGCCAGGAGCCGATGCCGAGCGATCGGCCGCTGGCCCGGCAACGCGAGTCCCACCCGCGCGACACGGGGAGCCAGGCTCACGGCCACCGCAGAGAGCTTGAATACGTTGACGCTGCCCAGACCTGACGCGCGATCGTAGCCGGGACCGGCCTGGCAGCAGCCCAGGGGACGGTGCTTGCCGGGAGTCAGGTACTGACCGAGGTCGTCGCTGCCGCTGCGAACATCCGAGAACACCCCGGCGCTGCCAAAGTGGCGAGCGACTCTGTAGAGCAGGGAGTTGGAGTTTCCGAGGTTCTGTCGGCCGTGGAGGCGCAGCTGCTGGTCGACCAGGGCCAGGCCTCCGGCCAGCAGGGGCGAGGCCGCGCTCGTACCGCCGACCGAGATCCACGGACCGGCGCCGAAGCTAGTGCAGTCAAGGGCCGTGCAGTAGATGTTGTAACCGGGCAACACGTCGGCCAGCATGGAGACATCGGGAAGCGCGCGGTGGCGGCGCGCGAAGCCCTTCTGAAACCCCGGACGACCGAACAGGAAGCTGCTGCCACCACCCCCAGCCGAGACGTCGTAGGGGGCATCGTTCCACGCCGTCTCACCCTGGATCTGGTTGGCGCTGTTGAGCGCGAAGTTGGTCCCGCCCACGGCGGTCACAAACGGCGACGAGGCCGGGTAGCTGACGGCCAGCCGGTCCAGCGGACCGCGGCGTCCGATGCAGGACGAGGATCCGGTGTCGCCGCTGGAGGCCAGGAAGGAGATCCCGGCGGCCGTGGCCAGCGCCAGGGCGCCCTCGGCGGCCCGCACGCCGGCACGGCCGACGGCGAGCCTCAAGGCCGGCTCGCACACTCCGAGCGAGGCTGAGA
>JALYZQ010000171.1 GCA_030948805.1 Actinomycetota bacterium
CACCGGGACCGGTGGGCTCGCGGTAGTCGCCGATGCGCCCCGGCGCGGGGGCGAAGTTCTTGCTCGCATCCTCAGCGTTGATCCGGCACTCGATCGCGTGACCGCGCAGCTCAAGGTCGTCCTGGGCGATCGAGAGCTTGTCCCCGGCGGCGACCTTGATGCCCTCCTTAACGATGTCGATCCCGGTCACCATCTCGGTCACGCAGTGCTCGACCTGCACCCGAGTGTTCATCTCGAGAAAGAAGTACTCGCTCGCTCCCTCGCGCTCGGTCACCAAAAGACCCTCGATGGTCCCGGCGCCGGTGTAGTTGACCGCGGCCGCGGCCTCGGTGGCGATCTTGCCGATCCGCGCCCTCAGCTCTGGGTCCACCGCAGGCGCGGGCGCCTCCTCGATCAGCTTCTGATGGCGGCGTTGCAGCGAGCAGTCCCGTTCGCCGAGGTGGATCACGTTGCCGTGGCTGTCGGCCAGGACCTGGACCTCGACATGGCGGGGGTCGGGCAGGTAGCGCTCGAGATACACGGTGGCGTCGCCGAAGAACTTCTCGCCCTCGCGCGCGGCCCCCTCAAAGGCGTCCTGGAGCTTGTCCTCGGTGAGCGCGACCCGGAAGCCCTTGCCGCCGCCTCCTCCGGCCGCCTTGACGGCCGCGGGATAGCCGATCGTCTCCTCGATGATCTTGCGGGCATCCTCGATCGACTCCACCGGATCGGTGGTGCCGGGCACGATCGGCACGCCGGCCTTCTCCATCAGCTCGCGGGCGCGGGTCTTTGACCCCATCGCCTCGATCGCCGAGGCGGGCGGCCCGATGAACACTGTCCCGCGGTCCTCGAGCGCCTTGGCGAAGGCAGCGTTCTCGGCCAGGAAGCCGTAGCCAGGATGCACGGCCTCGGCCCCTGAGCGCTCGACGGCGTCGATCAGCTTGTCGACGTTGAGATAACTCTCGCTGGCCGGCCCCGGACCGAGCAGGTAGGCCTCGTCGGCACGGGCGACGTGCAATGCGTCGCGGTCGAGCTCGGAGTACACGGCCACGGTGGCGATCCCGAGCTCCTCACAAGCGCGTATGACTCTGACCGCGATCTCTCCGCGGTTGGCGATCAGGACCTTCGAGAACATGCGGCGGCCACTTTACCGGGGGCGCGGTCCGGACGGCTTTGGCCCGGGGCGGACGGGCCGGTCACCCCTTGATTGGCGCACACCTCGCGCCGACGGTGGAGGTGTGCGCTACGGACTGGCGAAACCACGGCTCTGTGCGCACACCCCTGCGCCTGCGTCGAGGTGTGCGCCACGGACAGGGTGGGCCCGAGGGTCAAGCGTGCCGGGGGCCGGAGCCGGGGCCGGGGCCGGGCCGGGCCGGGCCGCTCAGGCTGTGGCGCTGACGATCATCCCGGCGGCGACGGTGTCGTTGGATGACTCGTCGATGAGGATGAAGCTGCCGGTGTTGCGATTGCGGGCATAGGAATCGACGACCAGGGGCGCACTGCAACGCAGGTGCACGCGGCCGATCTCGTTCAGACCCAGCTGGGTGGCCGCGACGTGGTCCAGGCTGTTGATGTCCACGCGGTGCTCGACCTGCTCGACGATCGCGCGGGCGCTGCGACTGGTGTGCTTGATCGTGTAGCGGCCGCGAGCCTGGAGTGGGGATTCGCTCATCCAGCAGACCACCGCCTCCAGCTCCCGCGCGCTGACCGGCTGATCCTCGGCCTCGACGATCATGTCGCCGCGCGAGATGTCGATCTCATTCTCCAGCCGGACCGCCACCGACATCGGCGGGAAGGCTGCCTCCAGCTGGCCTGAGTAGGCCTCGATCGAGGCGATACGGCCGCGCTGGCCGCCGGGCAGGACGACGACATCCATGTCGGGCCGCAGGACGCCACCGGCCACCTGGCCGGCGTAGCCGCGGTAGTCGTGATGCTCGTCGCTCATGGGGCGGATCACCCACTGCACCGGGAAGCGCACATCGTTGAGGTTGCGGTCGGGAGCGATGACCACGTTCTCGAGGTGATAGAGCAGTGGCGCTCCGCCGTACCACTGTGTGGCGTGCGAGCGCTCGACCACGTTGTCGCCATTCAGGGCCGAGATCGGGATGAAGGTCATGTCGGGGATCTGCAGCCGCGCGGCCCAGTCGCTCATGTCCTCGAGGATCGAGTAGAAGACGTCCTCGCTGTAGCCGACCAGGTCCATCTTGTTGACGCACACCACCACGTGGGGGATGCGCAGCAGTGAGGAGATGAAGGCGTGACGGCGGGTCTGCTCACTGACCCCCTTGCGGGCATCAATGAGCATGATCGACAGGTCGGCGGTCGAGGCCCCCGTGACCATGTTGCGGGTGTACTGCTCGTGGCCGGGAGTGTCGGCGATGATGAACTTGCGACGCGGCGTCTGGAAGTAGCGATAGGCCACATCGATCGTGATGCCCTGTTCGCGCTCGGCCCGCAGGCCATCGGTGAGCAGCGCCAGGTTCAGATAGCCGTCACCGCGACGCTCCGAAGTGCTCTGGACATGCTCTAACTGGTCCTCAAGGATCGACTTGGAGTCGTGCAGCAGCCGGCCGATCAAGGTCGACTTGCCGTCGTCGACTGAGCCGGCGGTGGCGATGCGCAGAAGCTCGGAGGTACGCCGGTGGACGGCGTACCCGTTGGAGTTGGCCGATGCGGTCGCGCTCATCAGAAATAGCCTTCGCGCTTGCGATCCTCCATCGCCGCCTCGGTCACGCGGTCATCGGCGCGCGTCTCTCCGCGCTCGGTGATGCGAGTGGCGGCGATCTCGGCCACCACCTCCTCGAGCGTGGTGGCCCGCGAGCGAACCGCGCCCGTGCAGGTCATGTCGCCCACGGTCCGGTAGCGCACGGACTCCTGAAACGGGGACTCGCCCTCGATCAGCTCGATGAACTCGTTGTGGGCGTAGAGCATGCCGTCCCGCGCGAAGACCTGGCGGGGGTGTGAGAAGTAGATCGAGGGCACTTCCAGTCCCTCGGTGGCGATGTACTGCCAGACGTCGAGCTCGGTCCAGTTGGAGATCGGGAACACGCGCACGTGCTCACCCTTGCGGATCCGCGCGTTGTAGATCGACCACAGCTCAGGACGCTGGCGCTTGGGGTCCCATTGGCCGAAGTCGTCGCGGAACGAGAACACGCGCTCCTTGGCCCGGGCGCGCTCCTCATCACGGCGGGCGCCGCCGAAGGCGGCATCGAAGCCGTGCTCCTCGATTGCGTCCAGCAGCGTGGTCGTCTGCAGGCGGTTGCGCGAGGCTCGGGGGCCGGTCTCCTCGCTCACCCGGCCGGAGTCGATCGAATCCTGCACGCTGGCCACGATCAGCCGCTCACCCAGTGTCGAGACCAGCCGATCGCGGAACTCGATCACCTCGGGGAAGTTGTGGCCCGTGTCTACGTGCATGATCGGAAAGGGGAACTTCCCGGGGCGAAAGGCCTTCTCGGCCAGGCGCAGGAGGATGATCGAGTCCTTGCCGCCGCTGAACAGGAGCACCGGGCGGTCACATTCGGCCGCCACCTCTCTGAAGATGTGGATCGACTCGGCCTCCAAGGCCTCGAGGTGCGAGAGCTCGTAGTGAAGGGGATTCATCACGTTTGGAGGGTCAGGCCAGATGGATGCCGCACTCGGTCTTGTCCTGACCGGTCCAGCGGCCTTCGCGCCCGGCACCGGGCTGGGTGCAGGGAACGCACCCGATCGACCCGTAGCCCTGGTCGTGGAGCGGATGGTAGGGCAGATCGTGACTGGAGATGTAGCGCCATATGTCCTTCTCGGTCCAGTCGGCCAGGGGGTTGAGCTTCCAGATCCCCCGCCGCTCATCGCGCTCGAGCTTGGGTGCCGCGGCCCGACTGGGAGACTGCTCCCGCCTGACTCCGGTGATCCACGCGTCGACGTCGCTCAGCCCCTGCTCCAGGGCGGCCACCTTGGCGGCACCGCAGCAGTTGATGACCGTCCACGGCTCCCCGGGGCTGCGGGCGTCCAAGACCTCGAGCTGGACCCCGAAGCGCTCCTCGAACGCCTTCTGAGTCTGGAGGGTCTCTGGGAACAGGACGCCGGTGTCGATCGCGAAGGCGCGGAACTCAGGGGTGATCTCGCCGAGCATGTGAAAGAGGACCGACTCCTCCTTCTGAAACGAGCAGGCCATGGTCAGCCGCGGCGCGTAGCGCTCCACGCCGTAGGCCAGCACCTCCTGGGCACTTGCCCGCTCAAGATCCGGGGCGCGCCCGCTGATCGGCGCCTGCTCGCCGTCCAGGCTCGCCGAAGTGGCGCCGGCGTGCGTCATCCGGTTGCTCATCAGACCGCGCACTCCCCTTCCCCGCGCTGAACCACGAATGGCACCTCGCGATTGTGATCGATGAACTGGTTCATGTTCTCCAGGTTGAATTCGATCGGGAGGGTCAGATCCTTCACGCGGCCCTCGAAGGCCTGCGTGCCGACCCGGTCCACGAACGACTGGAACCTTTCGCCGTCCTGGCGCTCTGTCTCATAGAAGCGTACCCAGCGCTCGACGGCTTCGGGAACGCGCTTGGCCGGCAGGCGGGCCTTCAGGCGCTGACCGTAACGCACCTCACCCCCCTCGTAGACCCCTCCGACGTGCGGTATGTACGCCGGGAGCGTGTGCTCACCGACCTTGATCGAGGCGCCGTAGAAGCCTATGTCGGCGATGTGATGCTGACCGCACCCGTTCGGGCAGCCACTGTTCTTGATGTGGATGCGCCGCGTCAAGGGGTCGTCGATCTGCATCGAGGCGATCCGCTCCTGGATGGCCTCGTTGAGCCCCATCGAGCTGGTGATGCCCAGCTTGCAGGAGTCAGTCCCCGGGCAGCTGACGCCGGCGGAGATCTCATCGGCGCCGGCCTCCCCGAGGCCGAGCTCGCCCAAGGCCCGCCAGACCTCGTAGACCGACTCCTCGCGCACCCAGCGCAAGACGAGGTTCTGGTGCACCGTCGTGCGCGCAGAATCGCCGCAGTAGCGGCGCATGACCTCACCCACGCCACGCAGCTGCTCGGGCGTCAGATCGCCCCGGACCACCTTGACCTCGACGGTGCAAAAGCCGGACTGGCGCTGGGCGGCGACGTTGGAGTCCAGGAAGCGGTCGAAGTCGCGCCCATCTCCGTTGGGGGTGGCAGAGGCGGGCTGCGGCGCCGGTGCGTCGGCCTCCTCGTCGTGGTCCAGGAGGATCCCGTCCAGAGAGAAGTCGCGCTCTGAGACCCAGTCGCCGGTCAGCTCTTCCTCCACGAGGTCCCGGAAGGCGTCGATGCCGATCTTGTCGATCAGGACTTTGATCCGAGCTCGGGCGCGGTTGACGCGCAAGAAGTCCTGGCGATCGAAGATCCGCATGCAGGCCTCGGTCACCTTGAGGTAGTCGCCGTTCTCGAGCTCCACGAACTCGTACAGCGTGGGGGCCAGGCGAGGCATGATCGAGGTACCGCCGCCCACCCGGACCTCGACCCCCCGCACGCCGTCACGCAAGCGAGGGATGAAGGCCATGTCGTGGATCTGGGTGATCGCGTTGTCCTCGTCGGTGGCCGTGAACGCCGTCTTGACCTTGCGCGGCATGGCCTGGGTGGTCGGATGGCGCACGAAGTAGCGCACGTAGGCGCCGGCGTAGGGGGTGATGTCGAACAGCTCTCCCTCGAGCACGCCGGCTCGGGGGTCCCCGGTCACGTTGCGCATCGTGTTGCCGCAGCCCTCTCGAGAGGACAGGCCGGCGTCACCCAGCTCACGGATCAGCTTGGCCGCATCGGGCAGGGGCACGTGGTGCATCTGGATGTTCTGGCGGGTGGTGATGTGACCCTTGCGCAGGGGCACGTAGCGCTCGATGACCTCCGCGAAGGCGTCCAGCTGGTCAGAGGTGACCCCGCCCATCGGCAGCTTGACGCGAACCATCTGCACGTCGGGCTGGCGCTGCCCGTAGACACCCTGCTTGAGGCGGAACTTGATGAAGTCGTCCTCCTGCAGGCGGCCGTCGAGGAAGCGCTTGGACTCGGTGTCGAAGTCCTCGAATTCACGCTCGAGGATGGGGATGACATGCCCGGGGACGTTCTCGATCTCCTCCGGGTGCTCCAGCGTGCCCACCCGACGGGCGGATTTCTGGCTCTCAAGCGACGTGGGCTCCATCGGTGGTCCTTCCGGTCATGGTCGGCAGATCGCCCGATCGGGCTCTGGTCACCGAATCTACCAAAAGGCAATCTGGGTTTAGATGTATTCGCTCATCGACGCAGCTTGACCTTCACCGTGAGGCGCGTTACCGCCCCAGCCTCCGGGGTGAATTTCAAGGCCAGCCGCAACGTGACGAGGTGGCGCAAAAGCAGTCGCTGGCGCTGGGCGAGGCTGAGAGCGAGCCTCAAGCTCACCGTGCGCGGGCGCCCGACCCTCAACGCCGTGGTCCCCAGCCGCAGTGTTCCGGGACCGCTCAGAGTCACCTTCAGGCGCGACACCGCGTTGTGCCGGCTGACCCTCACGCGGGTGATCGAGGCCGCCCTGACGGCCAGTCTCCGGGTGACCGTCACGGTTGTGCCCCAGGCATCGCGCACGGTCAGAGCGACCGTGTAGACCCCCGGGCGGCGGTAGGTATGGCCGGGACTCCTCCCCGAGCCCGACCGGCCGTCTCCAAACGACCACCGGTAAGCCGTCAGTGAGGAGCCGTGATCGCTTGATCGAGCGCCGCTGAACGACACCCGTACACCGGCCGTGGGATGCCTGGAGACGACGGCGATGAAAGGCGAGGGCACGGAGACCACGGTCAGGCTGCGCGAGGCGCTGGCGCTCGCTCCACGGGAATCGGTCACGGTCAGGGTGGCCGTGTAGGTCCCAGCCGTGGAGTAGGCATGGGTCGGAGTCGCGCCGCTGCCGGTCGATCCGTCTCCGAACGACCAGTCGTAGCTGGCGATCGAGGCTCCCGCGCCGCTGGAGCGCGACCCGTCAAAACTGACCGGAGCGTCAGCGGCCGGAGTCCCGACACC
>JALYZQ010000186.1 GCA_030948805.1 Actinomycetota bacterium
CACCGGCGGCGTGAGCGCGACGGAGGATCTCCTCCATCGTGTCAAAGAAGCCGAGCTCTGCGGCAGCGCGCTCGGCGGCGGCCTTCATCACCTCGGGCTGCTCAGCGGCCACCTGGGCCAGCCCGCGGTTGGCGGCCAAGAGCTCGCTGGCCCGGCGGATGTAGCTGCTGAAAGACTCCCATGGATCCTCAAGATCAAGCGCGGCGCTGGCTTCGGCGGCGACGGCCGCGAAGTACTCGTCAGCCAGGGCCTCGATGAGCGCATCCTTGGTCTCGAAGTGCCGGTACACGGTGCCGACGCCCACGCCGGCTCGTTGCGCGATTTCGTCGATTTGGGCCTGGACTCCCGCGACCCCGATGCACTCACGCGCGGCGCAGAGCACGAGCTCGCGGTTGCGCCGAGCATCAGCCCGCAGGGGCTTGGGGGAAATCACGGGCTCGGTGGCAGGGGGCGGGATGGCGGACATTTGCGGCGCCGCTCTCTTGACAAACGGAATCATAGTTCCGTATATTCAGGTGGAAGCGGAACTCCGGTTCCACATCGCCCTCAGAGCATAGCCCGTCAAGCATCAAGCATCAAGGAGCAACCGCCATGAGCACAACGTCTTCTCGCCGCTGGATCGTTCTCGCACTGCTGGCCGTGGCGCAGTTCGTGGTCGTCCTCGATGCCTCGATCGTCAACGTCGCGCTGCCCTCGATCGGGCGCGGGCTGCACTTCAGCCAGGATTCGCTTTCGTGGGTGGTCAATGCCTACGTGCTGACGTTCGGCGGCTTTCTGCTGCTGGGCGGTCGGCTGGCGGATCTACTGGGGCGCCGGTTGGTGTTCATCTCCGGGCTGATCCTGTTCGCGGTGGCCTCGCTAGCCGGTGGCCTGGCTCAGAGTGACACCTGGCTGATCGCCGCGCGGGCGGTCCAAGGCCTGGGTGCGGCGCTTCTCTCGCCCGCGGCGCTGTCGATCGTCACCACCACATTCACCGAGGGTTCCGAGCGCAACAAGGCACTTGGTGTCTGGGGTGCGGTGGCCGGCTCGGGCGGGGCGGCAGGAGTGTTGCTGGGCGGAGTGCTGACCAGCGGCCTGGGCTGGCAGTGGGTCTTCTACGTCAACACGCCCATCGGCTTGCTGGCCGCGCTGCTGGCACCGACCCTCATCGCCGAGTCCAAGCTGGGCGCCGAGAAGCGCGTGTTCGATGTGGCCGGCGCAGTGTCGGTCACCGCCGGGCTGTCAATCCTGGTCTACGCAGTGGTCGACGCCCACAACGCTGGCTGGGGCTCGCTGCAGACGATCGGGCTGCTGGCGCTCGCGGCCGGCCTGCTGGTGGCATTCGTGGCCATCGAGCGGCGCACACCCGCGCCGCTGGTGCCAGCTCGCATCTTCCGCGTGCAGACCGTCACCGGCGCCAATGTCAGCGGTTTGTTGATCGGCGCTTCGCTGTTCTCGATGTTCTTCTTCGTCTCGCTGTACATGCAGCAGGTGCTGGGCTACGGCGCGCTGAAGGCGGGCGTCTCATACCTGCCTCTGGCCGGCTCGATCATCATCTCGGCCGGCGTGGCCTCCCAGCTGGTGAACCGAGTCGGCTTCAAGCCGGTCTTGCTCACTGGGATGGCGCTGATCGCCGGTGGCCTAGTGTGGTTCGCGCAGGTGCCGGTACACGGCTCGTTCGCCTCCGACCTCCTCGGGCCCTCGCTGCTGGCGGCCGTGGGGCTGGGGTTCTCCTTCGTGCCCGTTACGATCGCGGCCGTGGCCGGGGTCAGCGACCACGAGGCGGGGCTGGCGAGCGGCCTGATCAATACCTCCCAGCAGATCGGCGGCGCGCTGGGCCTCGCGATCCTGGCGACGATCGCCGACTCCCGCACCTCCTCGCTGATGAGTGGCGCCCATGGTGCACGCTCAGAGCTGCACTCCGCGCTGACCCAGGGCTTTCACTCGGCGTTCTACACCGGTGCCGGGTTCGCCGTCCTGGGCTTTGTGCTGGCCGCGGTGCTGATCCGCGGCGCGGACTCCAGACGCCACGTCCGGGCCGCCGCTGTGGCCGAGGCCCCCGCCTAGATCATCCGCTCTGAGGCCGGGACTTTCGGGACCTCGGAGGCGATCCGCTGCATCACGCCGTAGAAGCGGGGCAGCTCGGGGTAGATGATCGCCTTGCCGCTGGTGATGAGCCCACCGGAGATGCCGCGCTCTGGATCGGCCCACCCCATGATGTTGATCAGGCCCAGGTGGCCGAATGCCTTGTCGGTGTCCCGGCCGTAGAGGCTCAGGACCTTGGCCCCGAGCATCAGGCCGTAGCTGAAGCGCGTGGGGAAGCCCAGTGAGAGGTCGATCTCCAGTCGCGACTGCTCGGTGAGCGCGCGGCGGAGCGTCTCGCGGCGCATCACCCTCACACCGTCCAGCTCGCCCCCGCAGCGGAAGATCTCAAAGAACCTGGAGAGCTCATCGCCGCTCGTGATCAGGTTGGCGCTGGGGATCACGGCGCTGAGGAACCGTGGGTCGTTGGAGAGCTCGACGATCCTGTCGATCGGCTGGCTCAGAACCCGGGTTACCAGCGTCGAGAGTGGAGGCAGGATCGGTGGCCCGGTGCGGTAGTTGAGCCCCACCTGCTCAATGTCCTCGGGAGCGACGCCGTAATTGCCCCAGCGGAAGCCCAGCGGGTCGAGGATCTCATCGGCCAGCACCTGGCGGATGCTCTTGCCCGTGATCCGCTCGACGATCTCGCCCAGGATGAAGCCGCCCGAGATGGCGTGGTAGGCCAGCAGGGTTCCCGGCCTAACGAATGGCTTGGCGTCGGAGATCGTCTTGGTCAGGAACTCGCGGTCAGTGACGCGGTCAAGGTCAAGGGCGGCTTTGGGCAGACCGGGCACGCCGGCCCGATGGGCCAGCACGTGCGCGATCGTCGTGTCCTGCTTGCCGTGGCGGCGGTATTCGGGGATGTAGTCGGCCACCTTGTCGTCGATGCTCAGCGCTCCGCGCTCGTGCAGGAGGTGCACGACGATCGCGGTAACGCCCTTGGAGGTGGAGAACACACAGAACGGCGTATCGGTGCTGACGAGCGTCTTGGGAGCCTCCGGGGGGTCATCGGGGCCGTTGCCTTTCGCGTGCCCAATGGCGCGGTTGATCACGACCTGGCCATTTCGGCGCAGGCAGAGCTGTAAGGCGGGGTGCACACCGGTGCGGTAGAGGTTCCGCGCAGCCGCCCAAATCCGCTCGACCGTCCGCGGGGTCAGGCCGACCGACCGCGGGTCGACCTCCTCGGCGCTGCTCGTCACGGCGTTCAGGTCGCTGGGAAGTCGGATCCGGCGCAGCGGATCGCCGATCAGCGGCAGTCGAGGGATGCTCGGCACGGGCGGCAGACCCTATAGCGCGCCATTGTTGCCGGGATGCCAGCCTCTAACATGCGGGTTTCGCTCTCCGCGCAGTGAAGGAGGGCGCGGGCCGCCGCTGCGGCTCGACCCCGATAACGATCAGAAAGGCCCACCGGAACTGCCATGTGCGGCATCGTCGGCTACGTAGGCTCTCGGCAGGCCCGCCCGCTGCTGCTCGCGGGACTAGAGAAGCTCGAATATCGCGGTTATGACAGCGCCGGGATCTCGGTACTCCACGGTGAGGAGATCGAGGCCGTGAGGGCCGTGGGCAACCTGAGCGCGCTCCGCGGTGCCATCGACGCGCTCGACCAACCTGGCGGGAGCGCGGTGGCGCTGGCTGACCCGCCTGCGAGAACGCAGACCGCGGCCGCTCAGCCGGCGACCGGTATCGGCCACACCCGCTGGGCCACCCACGGCCGTGTCACCGAGCAGAACGCCCACCCGCACTTCGACACCACCGACCGGGTCCACGTGGTGGTCAACGGCATCGTGGAGAACTACGTCTCCCTCAAGCGCCGCCTGGAGGCCGACGGCGCGCGTTTCACCTCCGAGACCGACGCCGAGG
>JALYZQ010000203.1 GCA_030948805.1 Actinomycetota bacterium
ATACTCCTCAAAGGCGGTCTGCTTTCAATACTTCACAGAGTATAGCGGTGCCCGTCGCCCATGGGGAGGCTGCCCGCGGCTCAGGGCAGAGGCCCGACTACGATCGTCGGCGCCCGTGCGCGCCCCCGTGGATCACATCTTCGCGCCCGCCTTCCCGCCCCGGATGACCTGGATCAACGTGGCCATGCTGCGCATGGACCAGCAGCACGGTCATCCCGTCCTGATCGAGTTCTGGGACTTCTGCCGCCCCAACTCCCTGCACACGCTGCCCTACCTGAAGGCCTGGCACGAGCGCTACCGCGAGCACGGGCTGCGCACGATCGGCGTGCACACCTCAGGCTTTGCGCCCTCAGCCGACCCCGAGGCCGTAGAGACGGCGGTGGCGCGGCTGGGCATCGATTACCCCGTGGTGGTCGACGCCGAGTTTGAGATCTGGGAGCAGTACGGCAACCTCGGCTGGCCCGCCCGCTACCTGTTTGACCCCGACGGCCGGCTGTTCGAGTACCACTACGGCGAGGGCGGCTATGAGGAGACCGAGCAGGCGATCCAGGAGCTGCTGGGGGTGCAGGGGGAGACTGTGCCTCCGGTTCGCCCCGGCGATGAGCCCACCGCCCTACTCGCCGCTCAGAGCGAGGACGTGCCCGGCCCCTACAGCGGCCCCTACCAAGCCGGTGCGGTATGGGCCGTGCTGGACGGCACCGGCACCGTGACCGCCAACGGGCGCGCAATCGCCGTGACCCATCCCGGCGCCTATGAGCTGATTCGTCATGAGCGCAGCACGTCCGCAGAGCTGCAGCTCGGGGTTGGCGATGGGGTGACCTGCCACGCAGTCTGCTTCACCCCGGGGCTGGCCTGAGCCGCCAGCCGGAGCCATCACCGGCCAGCGTCGAGCAGGTTGACCAGCTCTGGAGGCCCCTGCTCGCCCACCCAGACGGCGAATCCGGCCCGATAAGGGCTACGTGACGGGTTGGGTCCGAGAAAGCCCGGCTCGATCACCCAGCAGCCGCTGTTGATCAGCTCGGTACCGGTAGCGGTGCGCCACTCCTGGAGGGCATCACCGGACTGCGGACCGGCCCGGTGAGTGTGTCCGAAGATCAGGTAGCGCGCGTCGACCCCGAGGCGGGTCGCGACCGTCTCCATCCCCCGCAGGCCGGCCCGGCGCAGCGCACTGCCCGACAGCTCGGCCTCCAGCGGCCCGATCTGCGCCCGGTTGAGCAACGCGATCAGACCCGGAAAGCCAGCCGCCAGAGCCCGGCGGCGCAGCCCGCGTCGCCCCGGTCCGGTCAAGGCCCGCCAGCCGCGCACCGAGCCACCATGCAGGCTGCCCCCCAGTTCCGGGTCAAGCCGCTGCGCCAGTGCGTGGATCCAGGCGTAGATCGGGGCCAGGACCTCCTCATAGTGTTCGCTGGAGCGCAGCTCGGACTCAGGCCGGCCGGTGATCCGGGTCATCACCCCGGCGCCCAGACGCTCCAGGGTCGGCATGGTCATGTGGCAGTCGGCGTAGTGGCCGTGGGTGGCGTAGACGTCAGAGCGCAGCCACAGTCCCGGATAGGCCGCGCGGACCCGGGCCGGCGCCAACCATCCCGCCAGGGTGGCCATCGTGTCCCCCGGCTCCAGGTTCACCTCGGTCGACTGATCCAGCGCCGGCTCAGGGCCGCTCTGCGCCCGCCGCTCCAGCCATCGGTCGAGCAGGTGATGATCGTGGTTTCCGGCCACCAGCACGACCTCGCGCTCGGCGCCCAGCGCGGCTCCGATGGCCCGCAGCGGCTCCTCAGCCACGCCCAGGGCGTCGCCCTGAGGACCATGGCGCAGCTCGAGTATGTCCCCCAGCAGGACCAGCCGGTCACACCCGGCCACGGCGGCGGTCAGCGCGTCGAGAGCCGAGCGGTCGCGCAGGACATCACGCTGGGTCTGAGCGCCCAGATGCAGATCGGAGACGACCAGTGTGCGCACCCCGGCCCCCTTCGGCAACGCGCGGGCGTCAGGCGGCGGCGCCGGCGGCCATGGCCTGCCGGATCGCCTTGGGCAGCATGAAGCGCACGTCCTCGGAGATGACCTCGAGCTCTCGCACGTCCTCGGTACCGCGGGAGCGGAAGAAGGTGACCAGTCGCTGGACCAGCTCCTCAGGCGCGCTAGCCCCAGAGGTGATGCCGACGACGCGCTTGCCGCGCAGCCACTCATCCTGCACCTGGCCCTCGTTGTCGATCAGATGGGACTCGGCGCCGTGCTCCCGGGCCACCTCGACCAGGCGGTTTGAGTTGGAGGAGTTGCGTGACCCGATCACCAGCACCAGCTCGGACTCACGGGCCAGCTGCTTGACCGCGGCCTGGCGGTTGGTGGTGGCGTAGCAGATGTCGTCCGTGCGCGGCCCGGTGATGGCCGGGAAGCGCTCACGCAGCCGCGCAATGATGGCCTGCGTCTCGTCGACCGACAGAGTGGTCTGGGAGATGTAAGCCACCTTCTCGGGGTCGCGGACCTCGAGCTGGTCCACGCCCGACTCGTCCTCGATCAGGACGATATGGGCCGGTGCCTCACCCATGGTGCCCTCGACCTCCTCATGCCCGGCGTGTCCGATGAGCACGATCGTGTAGTCCTCGGAGGCGAACTTCTTGGCCTCGACGTGGACCTTGGTCACCAGCGGGCAGGTGGCGTCGATGGTCTTCAGCCCTCGGGCGCCGGCCTGAGCGTGGACGCTGGGTGAGACCCCATGGGCGGAGAAGACCACGGTGGACCCCTGCGGGACGTCTGACTCGGACTCCACGAACACCGCGCCCCGCGCCCGCAGCTGCTCGACCACGTGCTTGTTGTGGACGATCTCCTTGCGCACGTAGACCGGAGCGCCGTAGAGCTCCAGCGCGCGCTCGACAGTCTGCACGGCGCGGTCCACGCCGGCGCAGTAGCCCCGCGGAGCGGCCAGCAGGACGGTTTCCGGAACGGAGGCGCTCACGACAGGGAGTCTAGGAGACTGTCAGTCGTTGGCTGTGACGGCCTCGAGCACGTCGGCGAACTGACGCTGAGCCGCCTCGCGCCTGACCGGGATGTACTCGCTGGGAACGCCGTCGGGCGGGGCCTCGTAGCCCCGTAGGACCTGGCGGGCGACCGAGGCGCGATGGACCTCGTCGGGCCCATCGTAGATCCGCGCCGCGCGAGCGAACCGGTACATCGCCTCCAGCGGAAGATCGGTGGAGTAGCCCAGCCCGCCGTGAGCCTGCAGGGCTCGGTCGACCACGTCGTGCAGGACCTTGGCGCCGAAGAACTTGATCAGGGCGATCTCCTTGCGCGCCGCGACCACGCCCTCGGTGTCCATCTTCCAGGCCGCGTGCAGGGTCATCAGCCGCGCGGCCTGCATCTCGGCCTCGGAGTCGGCGATCCAGTTCTGAATCGTCTGATGCTTGGCCAGGACCGACCCGTGCGCATAGCGGTACAGCGACCGCTCGCAGAGCATGTCGAAGGCCCGCCGGGCCACGCCGAGCCAGCGCATGCAGTGATGGATGCGACCGGGGTACAAGCGCTGCTGGGCGATCAAAAAGCCGGCGCCCTCGGCCCCCAGCAGAGCCTGGGCGGGGACGCGCACGTCCTCATAGAGGATCTCAGCGTGATTGCCGTAGTGGCCGAAGGTCTGCTGGGGGTGCTCCATCGTGGCCACGTCGCGGACCACGTTCACGCCCGGCGCGTCGGCGTCGACGATGAACATCGAGGCCCGCTGATGGGGACGGGCGTCGGGGTCGGTCACCGCCATCACGATCAGGAAATCCGCGATCGAGCCGTTGGAGGAGAACCATTTGTGACCGTTGATCACCCAGTCATCGCCCTCCCGGACCGCGCGCGTGCTCAGCAGGGTGGGATCAGAACCGGCCGTCTCAGGCTCGGTCATGCTGAAGGCGGACTTGAGATCCCCGGCCAGCAAGGGGTGCAGGTAGCGATCCTTCTGCTCGGGACTTCCCGCCATGGCCAGGATCTCGGAGTTGCCGGAATCCGGCGCCGCGTTGCCGAACACCAGCGGCGCGATCGAACTGGTGCCGAGGATCTCGTGCATGAGACCGAGCTTGATCTGGCCAAAGCCCTGTCCGCCCAGCTCCGGGTCCAGGTGCACCGCCCACAGGCCCTGCTCGCGGACCTGCTCCTGCAGGGGAGCGGCGGCGCGGCGCAGCCCCTCCCAGCCCAAATCGCTCCACAGAGTCTCCAGCGGCCACACGTGCTCGCGCACGAACGAACGCATCCACTGAAGCTTGGCTTCGAACTCGGGGTCTGTAGAGAAGTCCCAGCTCATCGGGTGCGGTTAACCCTATGTCAAACCGACCACGAGCGTGTCCAGTGGGCGTGCGGAGGGGTAGGCTTTGCGATCCGTTCGCGCCTGCACCCGGGAGCACCGACGAATGTCCCAGCAGCACCTCGACCGCCTGACTTCGATCGACGCGTCCTTCCTGCATCAGGAAGGAGAGGCCTCCCACATGCACGTCGGGGGGGTGCTGCTGTTCGAGGGCCCGGCGCCGCCCTTCGAGGACTACCTCGACCACGTGCGCGGCCGCCTGCACCTGGTCCCCCGCTTCCGGCAGAAGCTGGTCACGCCACCGCTGGAGAGCGGGCGTCCGCTGTGGATCGACGATCCGAGCTTCAACCTCGAGTACCACGTGCGCCATACGGCGCTGCCCGCGCCGGGGACCGAGGAGCAGCTGTTCCTGCTCGCGTCGCGCATCGCCTCCCAGCAGCTGGATCGGGCCAAGCCGCTGTGGGAGAACTGGCTCGTCGAAGGACTGTCCGACGGTCGCTTCGCGCTGATCTCAAAGACCCACCATTCGCTGGTCGATGGGGTCTCGGGCGTCGACCTGGCCACCGTCCTGTTTGATCTCCAGCCGGCTCCTGAGACCCCCGCGGAGGAGCTGGAGCCGTGGCGACCAGAGGCCGAGCCGTCCGGCGCCGAGCTGGTCGTCGCCGGTATGCGAGGGATCGTCAATACGACTGCGGCCCTGATCGCACGCACGCTGGGTGCGGCCACGCGGCCCGGAACCACTCTGGGCCTCCTGCGGGACGCCGCCGAGGGGGTCGGAGAGCTCGTCTGGGCAGGGCTGAATCCGGCGCCCGAGACTCCGCTCAACGTCCCCATCGGCCCGCATCGCCGCTACGCGGTGGTTCGCGAGCGATTGTCGGAGTTCAAGGAGGTCAAGGACGCGTTGGGGGGGACGGTCAATGATGTCGTGCTCACGGTTGTCTCGGGCGCGCTGGCCGAGTGGTTGCGCTCCCGTGGCGTGCGCACCGAGGGGCTGGAGATGCGCGCCCTGGTCCCGGTCTCCGTGCGCACCCAGTCTCAGCAGAACACCCTGGGCAACCAGCTCACGGTAATGCGCGGGCCGCTGCCGGTGTACATAGAGGACCCCGTGGCCCGACTGGCCTTCGTTCGCGAGTCGATGGATGGTCTCAAGGAGTCAAAGCAGGCCGAGGGGGCGGCGACCCTGGCCGCCGTCAACAACCTTGCCCCCCCCACCGTCCTGGCCCAGGCCTCGCGGCTGAACTTCTCCACCCGCCTGTTCAACCTGATCGTGACCAACATCCCCGGACCCCAGCTTCCCCTCTACGTGCTGGGCCGCCAGCTGGAGGACCTGTTCCCGGTTGCCTTCCTGCCCGAGAACCACGCGCTGGCCATCGCGATCATGTCCTACAACGGAAACCTGGACTTTGGGCTGCTGGGCGACTACGACGCGCTGCCCGACATCGAGCTGATCGCCGACGGAATCGCGGCTTCGCTGGCCGAGCTGGTGGCCGTGGCCCGCGGCCAGGGTAAGGCCAAGAACGGGGCGGCCAAGCCCCGGCGTCGCCGCCCCCTGGCGGCCGATCCGGGAG
>JALYZQ010000208.1 GCA_030948805.1 Actinomycetota bacterium
AGCTCGACCTCGGCGAGCTGGCCTCGGTGGAGCGCTTCGTCAAGAGCTTCCTCTCGGCCCACGACGGGCTTGACCTGCTGGTCAACAACGCCGGCGTGATGGCGCCGCCGCGGCGGTTGACCGCCGACGGCTTTGAAAGTCAGTTCGGGACCAATCACCTGGGCCACTTCGCCCTCGCCGGGCGGCTGATGGACGCCCTGGCCGGCTCTGACTCGCCCCGGGTGGTGACGCTGTCCAGCGTGGCCCACCGGACGGGTTGGCTGCGCTTCGGCGACCTTCAGTCCGAGCGCCGCTACAACAACTGGTTGGCCTACGGACAGTCCAAGCTGGCCAATCTCATGTTCGGGCTCGAACTGGCGCGCCGGGCGGCCGCGGCGGACAGCCCGCTGCGCAGTCTGATCGCCCATCCGGGCTACTCGGCCACCAACCTCCAGTTCGCCGGTCCGGCCAGGTTCTACGAGCGTTGGCCGATGGCCGTGCTCAACAAGGTCTACGCCCAGAGCGCGGACATGGGCGCGTTGCCGTCGCTGTACGCGGCCGTGGAGGATCTGCCCAGCGGGGCCTTCATCGGCCCGGACGGACTGTTCGAAGGCCGCGGTCATCCCCACGTGGTGACGGGGGCGGGACGGGCCTACGACGAGGCGGCCGCCGCGCGCCTGTGGGAGGCCTCCGAGGAGCTGACCGGCGTCGACTTTGAGTTTCCGGCGGTGGCCGCGGGTTGACCGACCTGCGCGCCGACGGCGCCGCGGCGCTCGAGTGGGCGGCCTCGTACCTTGAACGGGTCGGTGAGCTGCCGGTGCTGGCGGCGGTCGCTCCGGGGGAGATCACGTCCCGCCTGCCCGCGGCCGCGCCCCAGGAGCCCGAACCGTTCGCGGCCGTGCTGCGCGACCTGGATGAGATCCTCCTTCCCGGCGTCACCCACTGGCAGCACCCCCGCTACTTCGCCTACTTCGCCACCAGCGCCTCGGAGCCGGCCATCCTGGCCGAGCTGCTGGCCGCGACCCTGAACTCGGTGGCCATCCTGTGGCGCACGGCGCCGGCGGCCACGGAGCTCGAGGGGGTGGTCCTGAAGTGGGTGGCCCAGCTGCTGGGGCTGCCCCCGGGCTGGCACGGGCACATCGAGGACAGCGCCTCGACCTCGACTCTGGCCGCGCTGATCGCCGCCCGCCAGGCCACCGGACGCGACCTGGTCGTGTGCTCAGACCAGGCGCACTCCTCGGTCACCAAAGCCGCCCGCATGCTCGGCCTCCGCCTAAATGAGATTGAGTCTAATTCTCATTCTCAATTGCCGGTGGCGGCGCTCGGGGATCTGCGCCAGGCGGCGGCGGTGGTGGCCACCGTGGGCACGACCGCCTCGACGGCCGTGGATCCGGTGCCGGAGATCGCCCAGGCCTGCGCCGCCGCCGGAACCTGGCTGCACGTGGACGCGGCCTACGCCGGCACGGCCATGGTCTGCGACGAGTTTCGCTGGGCCTTTGCCGGGGTGGACGGGGCCGACTCGCTGGTCGTAAACGCCCACAAGTGGATGCTCACCCCGATGGACTGCTCACTGTTGTGGTCCGCCCGTCCCGACGCTCTGCGCGCCGCCTTCTCCCTGATCCCGGAGTACCTGCGCACGCCCGACGCCGAGGATGCCCTGTCGCTGAGTGAGTACGGCCCCGCGCTGGGCCGGCGCTTTCGGGCGCTGAAGCTGTGGGCGGTGCTGCGCTGCCATGGGCGCTCGGGGTTGATGGCCCACGTACGCCGGGGAGTGCAGCTGGCGTCGGCGTTCGAGTCCTGGGTGGCGGCCGACTCGCGGTGGGAACTGTGTGCCCCGCGGCCCTTCTCGGTCGTCTGCTTCCGGCTGCGAGGCTCAGACGAGGTGAATCGTTCGCTCCTGGAGCGGGTGAACGCTTCCGGTTTGATCTACCTGTCCCACGCGGTTCTGGGTGGTCGCTACGTCCTGCGGTTGGCCGTGGGGCAGATGAACACCCGCCTGGAGGACGTGGAGCTGGCCTGGTCGGTCCTGCGCGAGCAGGCCGCCGGACTAATTTGACACTCTCGTCACCCACGCGTCACTAAATCCTTGCCACCGTGGGGCGCATGCCCGACTCTGAGTCTGAATCTGTTCGTAGTGAACGGAAACGGACTCAGAGTCGCCTGGAGCGGCTGGCCGGGCAGCAGTTCGGGGTTGTTTCCTTGCCTCAGCTGCGGGACCTGGGTCTGAGCGAGGGTGATGTCCGGGGTCGGGTCAGGCGGGGTCTGCTGATTGCGCTACATCCGCGGGTCTTCGCCGTGGGTCACCGGCGCCTGGGAAACCAGGCCAAGCTAATTGCGGCGCTGCTGACCTGCGGACCCTCCTCCTTCCTCAGCCACCGCACCGCCGCTGCGGTCTGGGGCCTGCGAGCGATGAACCCCAGGCGCATCGAGGTCACGGTGCCGAAGACCACCGCGCTGAGGCGCAAGGACTTGGTCGTTCACCGCACCAGCGACCACTCCGGGATCACCACCCGCAATGGCCTGCGGGTCAGCTCCGTGCCCCGGCTCCTGCTCGAGTCCGCGACCACCGAGAAGCGCTCAGAGCTCCGACGGCTGATCACCCAGGCGATCCGCAAGCGTGTCCTGGACCTCGACCAGGTCGAGCGGCTGTTCGCCCAAAAGGCCCACCACCCCGGGATCACCTCGCTCAAGGCGGCCTTCCAGGCCTACCGCCCTCGCCCGGACAGAAAATCAACCCTGGAAGACGCGCTCGACGAGCTGATCGAAGACACAGACATCCCCCAACCGCTCAGAAACGTGACCCTCGACGGCTGGGAGGTCGACTGCTACTGGCCGCAGTTCAAGCTCGCGGTCGAGCTGGACGGCCGCCCGTACCACATTGCCGCCCAGGACCTGGAAAAGGACAAGTACAAGGACGGCCAGCTGCTGCTCAAGGGGATCCGGACCCTGCGCATCACCGACACCCGGTTCGAGCTCGAACCGGATCGCATCCGCAGTGACCTGCGAAGGCTGACTACTTGAGCTCGGCCGAAGTCTTGCCGAGCAACAACCGGGCGACGATCAAGAGCTGGATCTGCTGGGTGCCCTCGAACAGATCGAGGATCTTGGCGTCGCGGGCCCACTTCTCCAGCAGTTCGCCCTCGGCGTAGCCGGTGGCCCCGCACAGGGCCACGCAGCGCAGGGCCACGTCGGTGCCCATGCGACCGGCCTTGGCCTTGGCCATCGAGGCCTGCAGCGAATTGGGCTTGCGGTTGTCGGCCATCCAGGCCGCCTGCAGGGTCAACAGGCGCGCGGCCTCCCAGTCGGCCTCCATGGCGATGAATTCCGCGGCGGCCGCGCTCTGCACCGCGGGGGGGAGGTCGTAGTCGATCTCGACCCCCGCCCCCGAAAGCTGCTCGCGGGTCAGCTCCAGGCAGGCTCGGGCGACGCCGACGGCCATTCCGGCGACCAGCGGGCGTGTGTTGTCGAAGGTCTGCATGACCCCGGCAAAGCCGCCCTTGGGGGCGATCTCGGGGTCGCCGAGCAGATTCTCCTGGGGCACCCGGCAGTCCTCGAGGAAGAAGTTGGCCGTGTCCGAGGCCCGGATGCCCAGCTTGTGCTCCAGGCGATCGAGCTTGAGCCCGGGGTTGTCGCGCTCGACGACGAAGGACTTGATCGCCGCCCGCCCCTGGCTTCGATCCAGCGAGGCCCACACGACGATCAGCTCAGCCCGATCCCCGCTGGTCACGTAGATCTTCTCGCCGTTCAAAACGTATTCGTCGCCGTCCAGGCGCGCTGTCGTGCGAATGGCCGCGGAGTCCGAGCCGGCCTCGGGCTCGGTGATGGCCATCGCCGCCCACTTGCCCCCGAAGCGCTCCAGCTGCTCCTGATTGGCCACGGCGGCGATCGCCGCCTGGCCGAGGCCCTGGCGGGGCATGGCCAGCAGCAGCCCCACGTCACCCCAGCAGAGCTCGATCAGCCCCAGCAGTGAGGCCATGTTGGAGCCGTTGCGGTTACCGCCCTCCTTGGCCGGCGAGCCGTTGGCGCCGCCGCCGACGGTGCCCGCGCCGGCGCCGCCCAGCGAGCCGCTCTCATTCATTCCGTCGATCAGCGCGGCGAGCATGTCGAGCTCCTTGGGGTACTCGTGCTCGGCGCTGTCGTACTTGCGCGAGTGGGGGCGGAAGATCTCCGTCGCCACCTGGTGGGATTGGGCGACGAGGGTGCTGAATTTCTTGGGGATCTCGAGATTGATCATGATCAGACGAGCAGGGCGCCCTCCATCAGCCCGGCCGCGCGCAGGTCTCGGTACCAGCGCTCGACCGGATGCTCCTTGACGAACCCGTGGCCGCCGAGCATCTGCACGCCGTCAGAGCCGATCGTCATGCCGCGGTCGGCGCACAGGCGACGGGCCAGGGCGACCTCGCGGGAGAACTCAAGGCCATGGTCGACGCGGCCGGCGGCCCGGTAGGTGGCCAGGCGCAGACCGTCGAGCTCAATCGCGATGTTGGCCACCGTGAAGGCCACGGCCTGGCGGTTGGAGATTGGCTCCCCGAAGGCCTTGCGGTCCTTGACGTAGTCGGTGACGTACTCCAGCACGGCCTGCCCGGTGCCGACGGCCAGCGCGCACCAGGCCAGGCGAGCGAGCTGGATGCACTCGGCGTAGGTCGAGGCTTCACCGGCGCCCAGCAGCGCTGTGGCCGGCAGCTGCACCTCTTCGAGGATGAGCCGACCGGTGGCCGCGGCGCGCACGCCCATCGCGGGGTCGGCCTGGACCGAGATGCCGCCGCTGCCCGACTCAACGACGAACAGCGCCGGACCTTGGCCCTGGAGCTCAGCCGCGACCACGAACAGCTCCCCGTCCGCGGCCCGGGGGACCAGCGCCTTGACTCCGTCCGGCACGTAGCCACCGCCGGCCTGGCGCGCGGTGGTCATCAAGGCAAAGGGGTTGAACAGCGGTCCTGGCTCCATCACGGCCAGCGCCGCGGCGGGGATGTTCTCCCCCACGAACTCGGGCAGGTAGGTGGCCTGCTGCTGGGCGTCGCCCCACAGGCTGAGCGCGGTGGAGACGGCCGCCGGGGCCAGGCAGGCCACGGCGATGCCCATGTCACCATGGGCCAGGGCTTCGCTCATCAGCGCGGTGGTGGCGGCCGAGCGCTGCACCACGGCTCCGCCCAGCTCCTCGGGCACTCCGACCATGGTCAGCCCGAGATCGTTGGCTTGGGTCAGCAGCGCCTCGGGGGCGGCGCAGTCGGCGTCAGCCTGCTCGGCGGCGGGGCGAATTCGGGCCGCGGCGAACTCCCGGGTCGAGTCGCGCAGCATCGCCTGCTCGTCGGAAGGCGTGAGATCGAACAGATCGCTGCGGCGGACCGACGGTTGGCGCGCGGGGCGGGAGAGGCGTTGGGCGGCGGCGAAGGTGCGTCCGGCACGGGCTGCGGTGCGGCCGGTCGTCTTGCTGGCCTGATGCAGGAAGCGGACGGCGGGGTCCCGCAGCCCGAGGCGGTCGATGGCGCCCGAGGAGGCGACTTTGTTCAGCGCCCGCAGGCCGACAGCCATGCCCCGCTCGGCGATGTTCGGGTCCGGCGGCATCGCGCAAAACCGTAGCACGATCTGTTGTGACGTCGTTCTGTGTATTCCTGAACGACGACGTTCATATATCCCAGGACCGACCAGCATCGGTCCTGGCCTGAGTTGACCCGAAGGGGCTAGAGCTGCCCGACAGTCGAGTTCAGGACTGCCGAGATGTTCCCGCCCAGGGCGACCGCAGCGATGAGAACGACAAGGGCGATGATCGCGATCAAGAGGCCGTACTCGGCCATCGTCTGGCCGGCTTGCGACTCCAGGCGTGTGTATGTGTAACGGACGAGCCGCGCCAGGTGCTGTTCCATGCTCGAAAAGTCGGCACGATGCGGTGCGGCGAACAGCCCTAAAGGACGGATGTTCGAGGTCGCGCTACTCGTCGCCCCTGGTCGCCCACGCCGTGGCCCCAGGCACCAGGGCGGCGAAGGCAAGCACGACAAAGGCCAGCAGGCAGCTGACCCCGATGCCATGCGCCCAGGGGGCGTCGGCCAGATTGAGCAGGCCGAAGCCGGCGAGCAGGGCGGCCCCGGCCAGCCGCCAGAGCAGCTTGGGGGCCGCCCCCCGACCGGGTCGGGCCGGCCCGGTGCCCCTAACACGAGCTCCGGTCGCGTCCCCGCCCCCAAGCCGGCCGCCGAGGAGGAGCCCGAAGAGCAGGCCCAGTGACGGGAACAGGATCACCGCGCCCGCGACGATGGCCACGGTGACGGTCACCAGAACATCTCGGGGGGCGGCGGCCTGGGCGACGGTCAGCCCGGACAGCAAGACCGGGCTCTGGGCCAGAGCCCAAGCGGCGACCACCGCAGCCACGGCCACGGCGGCCGTGTAGCGGCAGGCCCCGTATTGGCGCCGGGCCAGCAGGACGAGCGTGCCAACGCCGGCCAGCCCGGAGATGATGACCACCACCAGGGGGGCGCCTGAGGTGAGCGAGTCAAACAAGGGGCGAGCGTCGCTGGAGAGGACGACCAGTCCGGCGACCCCCAGGCCTCCGGTGACCACCCCGCTGATCAGCGCCCGGACGTGCAGCCGGCGTTCCAGGCCCGTGTCCTGGCCTAGCTGCGCGTCGGCGGCCATGAACACGGCGGCCAGATACGCCGAGACGCCGACGGCCAGCAGCCCGATCATCACCGAGGTTGGGTTCAGCCAACTCGAGATCGAAGCGCCGGCGGCGTTTCCCACCGGCACGCGGCGCGAGGCAATCGCGCCCACGACTGTGCCCAGACTGAACGGGGTGAGGATCGAGGACACGCCGGTAACGCTGTCAATGACCGTTGTCTCCCGGTCGCGCCGGGCGCCCGAGCGCAGCGCGTAGGCCGTGCCGCGAAAGATGATTCCCACCGCGGCCACGAACAGCGGCACCGTGAGCGTGGAGGCGATCGACCCGAAGGCCACCGGGTAGGCGGTCCAGAGCACGGTGAGCACGAAGATCAGCCACACGTGATTGGCCTCCCACACGGGTCCCATCGAGTCGTGGGCATGCTCACGCAGTTGGGCCGCGTCCGGACCCCGGCCGGCGGCCAACTGCCACAACCCGGCGCCGAAGTCCGCGCCGCCGAGCACGACGTAAAGGACGAGGCCGACAAGCACGAAAGCCAGCGGGACGTCGTAGAGATGCATCTCAGGCCGCCGCCGCAACCGGCTCGGGCAGCGGGATGCGGCTCAGCCGCCGCAGGATCCAGGCGACGGCGGCGACCAGCCCGACATAAACCAGGGCCAGCGTGGCGTATCCGATCGGGATCCCCTTGGCTGCGGTCACCGCCTGGGAGGTGAGCATCACGTGATAGACGACCCAGGGTTGGCGGCCGACCTCGGTCGTGACCTAGCCACTGATCAGGGCGACCACCGACAGGGGCCCCGCGAGCACGAGCGCACGGTAGAACCACGGAGACCGTGGGGGCCGGCCGCGGCGGATTCGCACGACGACGAAGAACACTCCGAGAAGGGCCAGCAGGGTGCCGATCCCGACCATGGTCTGAAATGAGAAGCGGACCACGTTGACGGGCGGACGCTGGTCGGCGGGCACGGTGGCCAGCCCCTTGACCACGGCGTTGGGATTGTGGAAAGCCAGCAGCGAGAGCAGCTTGGGGATCTCAATCCCGTACTTGACCTGCCCGTCGGTGTACCAGCCCAGCACGTGCTCGGAGGCGCCGGTCTGGGTCTTGTACAGCCCCTCGATGGCGGCCAGCTTGACGGGCTGGCTGACGGCGACGTCACGCGCCGCCCAGTCGCCGATCAGCACCTGCACAGGGGCGGCCAGGGCGGCGACCGTGAGCGGGATGATCAGCGCCGTGCGCTCGTAGCGTCCCCAGCGCCCCCGCGCGCGCCCGAAGGCGTAGTAGCCGGCGAGCAGGAAGCCGACCACGATGTAACCGGCGATGTACATGTGGATCAGCTCGTGCCACAGGTATGAGTTGCCAAACAGGGCACCGAGGGGGTGGACGTCGCTCACGCGGCCGTTGTGGATGCGAAAGCCGCTGGGATGGTTCATCCACGCGTTGACGGAGATCACCGTCAACGACCCGGTGAAGCCGGCGATCGCGATCGGAATCCCCGACAGGAAATGCGCCCGCGGGGACAGGCGCCCCCAGCCGTAGGCGTATATCCCGAGGAAGATCGCCTCGGCAAAGAACGAGAAGCCCTCAATCGCGAACCCGAGTCCGAACACGCCTCCGAAGGTGGCCGTGAAGTTCGGCCACAGCAGTCCCATCTCGAAGCTGAGGATCGTGCCCGTGACCACGCCTACGGCAAACAGGGCCAGCATCACGCGCCCCCAGCGCTGGGCCAGTGTCCGGTAGAGCTGATCGCCGGTGCGCAAAAAGCGCCACTCCGCGAACAGCACGAGCATCGGGAAGGCGATCCCGAAGCAGACCAGCGGAATGTGCACGGCGAAGGACAGAGCCTGCATCTGGCGGGCCTGCAACAGGTAGGCCTGATGGTCAGGCCTCAGCAGGGCCCCGGCGGCGGCTAGCAGCTCCAAAGGCGCGACATTCACTTTCAGATCGGGGTGTAGCACGCCGTGAACACGGCGTCTTATGCAGTTCTTACAGGACAACGTCCATGCTGGAAGAGTGCGAGTGCTGATCGCCGAAGACGAGCTTCGCCTGGCTGACGCCATCGCCCGTGGTCTGCGCCGCCAGGGCATGGCGGTGGATCTGGCCCCCGACGGCGAGCAGGCGCTGATCAAGGCTCGGGTGGTGCGCTACGACGTGCTGGTGCTCGACCGAGATCTCCCAGGCGTTCACGGTGACGACGTGTGCCGCGCGGTGCGCGGGGAGCGACCGGAGGTGGGCATCCTGATGCTGACCGCGGCCGGGACGCTCGAGGACGTCGTCGACGGCCTGTCGCTGGGCGCCGATGACTACCTGCCCAAGCCGTTTCGCTTCGCTGAGCTGGTGGCGCGGATTCAGGCCCTGGGCCGCCGGACTGCCCCCAGCCGGCCCCCGGTGCTCAGCCATGGCGGACTGGAGCTCGATCCCGCCCGCCGCCAACTGACGCGCGACGGTCACGACGTTGAACTGGCCCGCAAGGAGTTCGCCGTGCTCGAGGCGCTGATGGGCGCCGAGGGCGCCACCGTGTCGGCCGAGCAGCTGCTGGAGCGAGTGTGGGACGAGCACACCGATCCGTTCACTAACGTGGTCCGGATGACGATCATGACGCTGCGGCGCAAGCTCGGCGACCCTCCGGTCGTGGAGACGGTGATCGGAGTCGGCTACCGGATGGCCTGATGGCCTACGCCCGCCGCAGCCCCGGAGGGCGACCCCGCCGCGCCTGGCCGGCGCCGACGATTCGCCTGCGGCTGGCGCTCCTCTACGGGGCCGTGTTCCTTGTCACCGGCGCGGTGCTGCTGACCATCGGCTACGTGATGGTCCGCAACGGCCTGCGCGACCACCATCAGCTGGCCGCGACGCTGCGCCGGCTGGGCAAGCCGGTCTCCTCTGAGCACCTCCTCAGCCGGGCCCTGGGGGCCGCGCCCGGCTCACCCGAGCTCCGGCTGGCCCACGCCATCCAGCGTCAGCTGATGGCCGGGGCGCTGCACCGGCTGCTGCTCGAGTACCTGGCCGCGCTGCTGGCCATGACCGTGGTCGCCGTGGCCACCGGATATCTGCTGGCCGGACGGGCCCTGCGACCGCTGCGCTCGATAACCGCCACCGCCCGACGCGTGTCGGGAGAGAACCTCGGGGAGCGCATCTCACTACGCGGACCCGCCGACGAGCTGCGCGAGCTGGCCGACACGTTCGACGGCATGCTCAGCCGCCTCGACGACACCTTCGCCAGCCAGCGGCACTTCGTGGCCAACGCATCGCACGAGCTGCGCACACCGCTGGCCATTATCCGCACCGAAGTCGACGTCGCCCTGGCCGATCCGCAGGCCAGCGCGCCGGAGCTGCGGTCCATGGGTGAGGCGGTCCGCGAGACCGTGGACCGCTGCGAGCGCCTGATCGCCAGCCTGCTCGTCCTGGCCCGCAGCGAGGCGATCGCCGGACCCGGGACGGCGGTGGACCTGGCCGCCCTGGCCGGCGACTGCATCACCGACCTGCGGGCTCGCGCGCTGGACGCGCACCTCGCCGTGCGCGGTGACCTGGAG
>JALYZQ010000264.1 GCA_030948805.1 Actinomycetota bacterium
CGCTCCGGGGGACGGGGCTCACGGGCGGCGCGCTCGCGGGCGACCCGGCGGCCCTGAGGCAAGCGGCCCATGATGTTGACCGCGGAGTGAAACGTGCCCCCGGAGATCGTCCCCCCGGCCCGGACGAAGCCCTCGACCCGCAGGGGGACCCCCTCGGGCAGCTGCCCGACACAGAACAGCGCCCCAAGGTCATGGGGTATCGAGTCAAAGCCACAGGAATGGACCAGACGGGCCCCGGTCTGGGTCGCCTGATCGTGGTAGCCGAGCCACATTCGGTCCACGAACTCCGGCTCGCCGGTCAGATCGACGTAGTCGGTTCCGGCCGCGGCGCAGGCGGCCACCACCGGCTCCCCGTAGTGGATGTAGGGCCCGACCGTGGTGATCACCACCTGGGTGGACTTGACCATCGCCGTCAGCGATGACGGGTCTCCGGTGTCGGCCGTGATCAGGGGCAATGTGGCCAGGGCGGGGTCGATCGCGGTCAGGCGGTCGCGCAGCGCCTCTAGCTTGACCGGGTTGCGCCCGGCCAGGGCCCAACGGGCTCCTGGCGCATGGCGAGCCAGGTACTCGGCGGTCAGCCCACCGGTGAACCCGGTGGCCCCATAGACGACGACTTCGTGCTCGCGCCCGGCGGCCTCAGGCATCTGCCCCCACCTCCCCCGCCAGATGCCGGGCCTGGGCCAATCCGACTCCGGCCCGGGCGGCCAGCCAGCAGGCCACCGGAGCGGCAATCCGCTCCGAGGCGTGGGCGGCGTGGCCAGCCAGGGCCAGTACCGCCTCCTGCTCATCGCTCGTCGGGGCGGGCACTCCGAGCTTGTCGGCGTAGGCGGCCAGCCAGTCGGCAGCGTTCATCGGTGCTCACCCTACCTGCATTGACAGAATGCGCACCCGGCGCGGCGCGCCTGACCCGGCGCCGGCAACGACCTACGAGCAAAAGGCGGTACAGATGACAGTTCTGGACGGCAAGGTGGCCATCGTCACGGGATCGGCACGGGGGATCGGACGCGCCACGGCCGAGCTGCTCTGCGCACAGGGGGCCAAGGTGCTGATCAACGACCTCGACGGGGACGTGGCCGAGCAGACCGCATCGGAGATCGACGGCGACACGCTGGTCTTCTCCGGCGATTTGACCCCGCCGGGTGTGCCGGACGAGCTGGTCAGCAAGGTCATCGAGGAGTGGGGCCAGATCGACATCCTGGTCAACAACGCCGGCTACACGCTGGATGCGCCGATCCACAAGATGAGCGACGAGTGGTTTCAGCGCATGCTCGACATCCACACGATCGTGCCCTTCCGCATGTGCCGCGCCGTCGCCCCTCACATGCGAGAGCCGGCCAAGGAGGAGCGCGAGCAGGGTCGCGAGGTGTTTCGCAAGATCGTCAACGTGTCCTCGATCTCGGGCACGATGGGCAACGCCGGCCAGGCCAACTACTCGGCCGGCAAGTCGGGCGTGGTCGGACTGACCAAGACCCTGGCCAAGGAGTGGGGGCAGTTCAAGATCAACGTCAACGCCGTTGCCTTCGGCTACATCGAGACCCGTCTGACCGCGACCAAGGACCAGGCCAACACGATGGAGATCGGGGGTGAGAAGGTCCAGCTGGGCATCCCCGACCAGCTGCGGGGCATGGCCGCGATGCTCATCCCGTTGGGCCGTCCCGGAACCCCGGAGGAGGCGGCAGGCGGGGTGTTCTTTCTCTGCTCACCGTGGGCCAACTACGTTCACGGGCAGGTGCTGAACATCACCGGCGGTCAGTTCACCGGCATGACCACCTAGTGGTGAGCGCCGGGCCGCTGGTGGTCGCCCACCGAGGCGCCTGGGGCGAGGCTCCCCAGAACTCGCTTCAGGCCCTCGAGCAGGCCATCCAGACCGGCTGTGAGATGGTCGAGCTCGACGTGCGGCGCACGCGTGACGGCTGCCTGGTCGCCGTCCACGACGCCCGCGTGCGCGGGACGTCGGTCAGAGCGCAGGATCGCGAGCAGCTGCAAGCCCGGCTGGCCCCCGGGCAGGCCCCGCTGCTGGCCGAGATGGTCGCGGCCGCGGCCGGGCGCATAGCCCTGGACGTCGAGCTCAAGGCGCCCGGCTACGCCGACCAGACCCTGTCCGCGCTGGGCGCCCTGGACGCCGATCAGTACGTGGTCACCTCGTTCTCAGACCGGGCCCTGGCTGAGGTGCGGGCGACCGCGCCCCGGACGCGGACGGGCCTGCTGCTGGGTCCGGGGCGCACTCCGCGCCGCCTGGAGGCCCGGGTGCGGCAGACCGGCGCCCGCTTCCTGGCCCTGCACGCCAGCGTGGCCCGGGCAGGCCTGCTGGCCTGGGCGACCGAGCGCGCCATGCCCAGCTATGTGTGGACGGTCAATGACCAGCGCGCCCTGCGTCAGTGGTTGGCCGATGACCGGGTGGCGGCCGTGATCACCGATCGCCCCGCGGCGGCCGTGGCCCTGCGGCGGGAGCTGGCGTCCTAGGCGCCCGCCTGCGTCTGCGCAGCCCGCACGGTGTTGCGCAGCAGCATGGCGATGGTCATCGGACCCACGCCCCCGGGCACCGGCGTGATCAGTCCGGCTACCTCCGAGATCGCGGGGAAGTCGACGTCGCCGAACAGGCCGTCCGCGGTGCGGTTCATGCCCACATCGATCACCGCGGCCCCCGGCTTGACCCAGTCAGCGCCGATCATCCGGGCCCGACCCACGGCGGCGATCAGCACGTCAGCCCGGCGGCAGACCGCAGCCAGGTCCCGGGTGCGGGAGTGACACGTGGTCACGGTGGCGTTCTGAGCCAGCAGTAACGCGCCCATCGGCTTGCCGACCAGGTCCGAGCGCCCGACGACCACCGCCTCGGCGCCCTCCAGGGGCACCTCATAGCGGGCCAGGAGCTCCATCACACCGGCCGGCGTGCAGGGCCGCAGGCCCGGGCGCCCCTTGGCCAGGAGCCCGGCTGACACCGGGGTCAGGCCATCCACGTCCTTGGCGGGGTCGATCAGGGTGGTCAGATAGGAGCCGTCGATGTGCGCCGGTGTCGGCAGCTGAAGCAGGATCCCCGAAACCTGGGGGTCGCCGTTGAGCTCGGTGAGCAGGCTCTGCACGTCATCCTGGCTGGTGTCGGCCGGGAGCTGGGGGGCAGAGCCCTCGATCCCCACCTCGGCGCAGGCGCGCTGCTTGCCGGCCACATAGATGGCCGAGGCGGGGTCATCGCCGACCAGCACGGTGGCCAGCCCGGGGCGCTGGCCCCCGGCCGAGACCCAGCGCCTGACCTCGTCTGAGACCTCGGCGCGGACCGCCGCGGCTACGCCCTTGCCGTCGATCACCGTCGCCGTCACGGCTGGATTCCTAGCACGCCGCTCGCGCGGAAACCGACCTGGGCAAATTGATACGCACACGTTACCATCCGTACCATGATCCCGGAGGAGGAGACAGCCCGCGAGGTGCTCGTCGGCCCTGACTCCGTGACCTGGAAGTTCGCCTCCGACGTGCGGCTGTACCTGGTCATGCTCTATCCCCTCCTGATGCAGGTCGCCCACCCCACCGTGGGCGCCGGGGTGCGCGACTTCTCGGACTTCGACCGCCGCCCGCTGCAGCGCCTGCTGCGCACGCTGGACTACGTGAGCCTGCTCGTCTACGGCGGCGAGGAGGCGATCGCCGCCGGGCGGCGGCTGCGCAACCTGCACAAGGGCTTCACCGGCGTACGCGAGGACGGTGAGCGCTACTACGCGCTGGAGCCGACCGCCTACGCCTGGGTTCACGCCACCCTGCTGCACAGCTACGTGACCGGCCATCGGCAGTTCGGCCGCCCCATGCGCCCGGCCCAGATCGAGGCCTTCTACCGCGAGTACCGTGACCTGGGAGCGCTGATCGGGGTGCGCGCCGGCGCTCTGCCCGACACCTGGACGGAGTTTCAGGACTACTTTGAGTACGTCTCGGACACCGAGCTGGTGGCCACCGAGTCGGTGCACCGGGTGCTGGGCACGGTGAAGCTCGACGGGCCGCCGCTGATCCCGATGCCATCGATGATCTGGACCGTGACCCGCATCCCCGCCCGGCGAGCGCTGTGGCTGGGCGGAGTTGGCCTGATGGCCCCCCGCCTGCGCCGGCGGCTGGGGATCCCCTGGACGAGCGCTGACCAGCGCGCAGTATCCAACCTGGGCCGGCTGACCCGCGCCCTGACCCCGGTGCTGCCCTCGCGGCTGCAGATCCTCGGGCCTACGCAGCTGCGCTGGCGCGAGCGGGCCATCGCGCGCGGTCCGCTGGGAGCCCAGGGCTCGACCGCCCCAGCGCGGCGGGCGCAAGCCCAGCTTCGCGCGGGACCGCCGGGTTGATGGCCAGCCAAGCCGCTCGCGTCCTGGCTCTGGCCCTGGAGCCGGCACCGGCGCTCGAGGCCGAGCCGACCTCGGAGCGGATCCTCGACGCCGCCCTGGAGCTGGCCGCGGCCTCGGGACTTCGCAACCTGACCATGGAGGACGTGGCTCGCCGGGCCGGGGTGGGGAGGATGACCGTCTACCGCCGCTTTGAGTCCAAGCCGGCCCTGGTCGACGCGCTGACCGTGCGTGAGAGCCGGCGGTGCCTGGAGCGGATCGCCGCCGCCCTGGGACCCGGAGGCAGCGCCGGCGAGCGCCTGGCCACCGTGTTCACGGCCACGCTGGCGGTGACGCGCGAGCACCCCCTGCTGCAGCGGTTGGCCCGCTTTGAGCCCCAGGCCCTGATCTCCGAGCTCAGGCGCGATGACAGTGCCGCCTTCCGGCTGGTTCGCGAGTTCCTCGTCGGCCTGGTCGCCGAGGGTCAGCACAGCGGCGAGCTGGCCGGCGGCGACCCCGAGGTGCTGGCTGAGCTGGCCCTGCGCCTGGGCGCGTCTTTCGTGCTGATTCCCGACAGCGTGCTACCGCTGAACGACGAGACCTCGACCCGGGAAGCGGTGCAAGCGCTGCTCAGCGGCGTGGCGAGCGGTGCGTACAGTGAGGCGCGTGCTGATCCGCCACGCCGACCCGGCCGCTGACGGGGGCCCCTGCGCCGCCGTCTACGCCCCGGCCGTCGAGGACGGCGTGGCCTCCTTTGAGGAGCAGGCCCCCGACGGCGAGGAGATGGCGGCCCGGATCGAGCGCATCTCGGTGCGCTACCCGTGGCTGGTGGCCTGCGATGCCGACACGGTGCTGGGCTACGCCTACGCCACCGAGCATCGCAGCCGCGCGGCCTACCGGTGGGCCGCCGATACCGCGGTCTACGTATCGCCCGCCGATCACCGCCGTGGCCTGGGCGCCGCCCTGTACGCGGCGCTCCTGGGCCTGCTGACCGAGCAGGGGCTGTACGTGGCCTGCGCGGGGATCACGCTGCCTAATCCGGCCAGCGTCGCGCTGCACGAGCGGATGGGCTTTGTCCTCATCGGCCACTACAGCCAGATCGGCTACAAGCGCGGCGGCTGGCGAACTGTGGGCTGGTGGCAGGCCCGGCTGCGTGAGCCCGTCGACGGTCAGACGCCGGCTGAGCCTGGACCGCCGGCCCGTCTCGCTCATTAGCGGCGGCGTTCGTCGAGCAGCAGGGCCAGCGTGGGACAGGCATCGGCCGCGCGGCGGGCCAGGCCCAGCAGCTCAGGAGGGACCTCGACCTCGTCGAGGATCGGATAGCCCCAGTCGTCCAGGCGGATCATCTCGGGCAGCAACTCCGCGCACAGGCCGTGGGCCTCACAGGCGATCGGGTTCACGCGCAGCCGGGCGCTCATGACCTGGCTCCGGGGGTCACCGAATCACCGAGGGGCAGGCCAACCGGGGGCGCCGTGCACCGCCGGCCACGGTGGGCGGCGACTTCGGAGCCGAAGACCTTGATCGTGCTCTCGACAAAGCGCGCGGCGCCGTCGGGATGGTGGCAGGCCCCGCGGCCTCGGACCTCTTCCGTCCAGCGCAGCAGGCGATCGACCTCGTGCACGTGGGCGACCCCGTCGGCCAGCGCGCAGACCGAATCGGCGATCGCGGCCAGCCCGTGCACGCAGGGACCGCACTGGCCCGCTGACTGATTGGCCAGGTAGTCGATCACACGCGCGCTCTCGTGCAGCCCGCAGGAGCTCTGGCCCAGGGCGATGATCACCCCCGCGCCCAACGCGCACCCGACCGAGCGCAGATCCTCGCGCGACAACCTCAGGCCGATCGCGTGTGAGGCCTGCACCCAGGTGCCGAAATAGCCTCCGATGAGCAGGGCCTGAAGGGGCTCGGTGGGGCCGCCGGCCGCGTCCAGCAGGTCGACCATGGGGGTCCCGAAGGCCAGCTCATAGACGCCCGGTGAATGGACGGCGCCGGAGATCGTGATCAGCGCCGATCCAGGATCGGCGTCGCTGCCCAGCTCCCGAAACCACTCAGCTCCGAACCGGGCGATGAGGGCGAGCTGGCACAGGGTCTCGGGGTTCTGGATCAGCGTGGGACGGCCGCGCAGCCCGCGGTCAAAGGGCCGCGGAGGCACGAAGGTGGGCTTGGCCACTCCGCGGGCCAGCCACTGGATGACCGCGGTCTCCTCCCCAGTGACGTAGCCCTCGGGTCCGGGGACGACATCGAAGTTGATGTCCTCCTCGCGCACGGCCGCGGCGCCCTCCAGCGAGCGCTTGACCAGCGGCGTACCGTCGCCGATCTTGACTATCACCTCCCTGGCGCCGATCGCCTCGGCCGCCAGCGCGGCCCCGTCCAGGACGAGATGGGGTAGCCGCGCCATCAGCAAGCGGTCCTTGGCGCTGGCCGGCTCGGTCTCTGAGCCGTTGACGATCACCGCGGCCACACTCCGGCGCCGGGCCAGGGTCTCGAGCTTGGTCGCGGTCGGGAAGTCGGCCCCGCCCCGCCCACGCAGGCCACTGCTGCGCACGAGCTCGATCAGCTCGCCCGCCGGCACGCTGGGCAGGGGCCCGTGGGTTGAGAGGTGGTCGGCCAGGGTCATGGTCTCACCGGCCGGGGCCATGCCCTCGAGCAGACGCGGCAGGCCGGCCGGGCCGGGAGCAGTGGTCGCCCTCATGGTGGCCCCCCGGAGGGCGAAGCGCTGACCAGGCCGGTGACCGCATTGGTCTGGGCGTCGATGTTCAGCCGCGCGCGCAGGGTCAATACTCCGGAGCGGTCGAACACCCGGGCCACGAACTCGGTGCCCTGAAGGCTTGAGATCTGTCCCGCCATCACGCTCCCGCCGGCGGTGAGCAGATCGACCTGGCTGCCGGTCATCGACAGGCCGCCACCGGAACTGGGCGTTCCCGCCAGGCGGACGCGGAGCCTTCCCCGGGCGCCCCCGCTGAGATGCAGGTCGAGGTCGACGACTGCCCCTCCGGGGGCCGAGGCCTGGCGCACCGAGCCGGTGATCTGAGCCGAGAAGCCTCTGAGCGCCCCGGCCGAGGCTGGGACTGAGCCCGGGCGGCGTGGCGCGGCGCGGCGCAGCAGCGTGCTCGGGGTCCCGGCGCGCCGCGCCCAGCCGTGGGCCAGCGGTCCGAGGATGGCAAAACCGGCCAGTAGTACGGGGGTAACCACACTGAGGGCCAGGGCAGGCATCCGCAGACCGGGCAGCGCATCGGCCCGGGCGACGCGCAGGCAGGTGGCCATGAGGACGGCGACCACGCACGCCGCGGTCAGCGCCAGCATCCACCAGATCTTGGTGTCTGAGCCCGTGCCCAGGCCGTGCAGGACGGCGATCGGGAAGCTGGCGTAGGCCAGCCAATGCACCGCCCGCCAGCTGCGGTATCCCAGCCGGCGGCGGACGAGGCTGGTGACGACGAGGGCCAGCATGATGTCGAAGGCGACCGCGCCCAGACCCAGCCACAGGGGCCGGTAGCTGGAGATGAAGGGGATCACCGCCGCGGTGAGCGAGATCGCGACGAAGCTGTCGAGCACGCTGACCACGATGTGGACGAGCAGCAGCGCGGTCACCAGCAGCGAGACATCGCGGTGCACAGTGTCGATGGCAAACCGAGGCCAGCGCCCGCCGGTCACGCGAAGGGGGCCGAGCACACCGAGCACGACACTGGTGGTGAGCAGCAGGAGCGTGACCGCGCCCGTCCCCCGAGCCAGGTACCAGTACACGCTGGGCCCCACGGCGGCCGCCAGGGCCGGGGTCATGCGGTGACCTCATGACCAGCCAGGCAGGGCAGATCGTCTCCGTCCGCCGTCCACCCCGCCAGGTGGATGACGCGGCCATCGTCTGAGACCAGGCGGGAGGGCAGGCCCAGGGACCGCAGCCACTCGATGGCTCGGCCGCCGCGCACGATTGCCGCCGTGGAGGCGATGTTGGCGTCCAGGCAGCTGCCCGCCGCGACGCTGACCGTGCGCCAGCCTCCGGCGGCCGGGTGACCTGTGGTCGGGTCGAGCAGATGGTGGACCTCTTCCTCACCGGCCATCCAGCGCCGCACCGTCGTACTGGACGTAGCCAGACCACCGGAGCGAATGCTCACCCACTGGCCCGGGGCGTCAGAGCCGGCTCGGTGATCGTCGGTGACCCGCACGCGCCAGCCCTCGTCGGGCGCGGCTCCCGCGGTCGCCAGGTCTCCGCCCAGGCCAACCAGGACTGCGCAGCCGGCCTGCGCATGGGCCGTGGCGGCAGCATGATCGGCGGCCAGAGCCTTGGCCGTGGCCCCGAGGTCGAGGCACACATCCTTGTCCATGGTCACGCTGCTGCCAGCGTCATCAATGGCGATCGTGCGCCAGCCCGGAACCGAGGCGAAGCGGACCGCCGGCGGCGCGGTGGTCACGTGCGCGAAGTCACGGTCATCGCCGAGGGCAACCAGCGCGCGTCCGAGCGTCGGGTCAACGTCGCCGTCAGTCAGCTCGGCCGCTCGCACCCCAGCGCGCAGCGCCTCGCGCAGTAGACCCGAGACGCGGGTCGGCCGGCCCTGGGCGCGGTTGAGCCCCGTCAGTTCGGAGTCCTCGCGAAACCGCGAGCAGGCCAGATCGAAATCCTGCACCGTGCGCTGGACGGCGTTCACCGCCGCCGGCAGCCGGTCCACCTGCGATGTCAACACCACTGCCGTGCCCCCCCACACGGGAAAGTGGGTCCCGGCGCTCAAGACCCTCCTGACACCGCCGGCGGCGCCGCGGGAGCGGCCGGTTGCGCCGGGGCCGCCGGCGGGGGTGTCGCAGCCGGGGCGGGGCTAGAGGCCTGGGG
>JALYZQ010000021.1 GCA_030948805.1 Actinomycetota bacterium
TGGCCTTCCCGCTGGCCGTCACGCTGGCGGCGGGGGTCGTCCTGGCGCTCACGCCCGGGGTAGTCGACCACAAGCTCGCCCTGATGATGTTCTGCGCGGGGGCCTTCGTGGTGGCCACCGTGACCCAGGAGTTCGTGCGGGGAACCCGCGCGCGGCGGGCCATGACGTCGGAGGCGCCGCCGGTCGCGTTGCTGTCGCTGGTGCGGCGCAACCGACGCCGCTACGGCGGCTACGTGGTTCATGCTGGAGTGGCCGTGGCTCTGATCGGCGTGGCTGCGTCGACCTCCTTCCAGCACTCGGTCACGGCCACGATCAAACCCGGCCAGAGCGCCAGCGTCGACGGCTACACCGTGCGCTATGTACGCCCGACGGCGTCGGCGACGCCAGAGAAGATCGCCCTGGGGGCCGTGCTGGCCGTGTCCAGCGGGGGGCGGCACGTGGCCACCCTGCACACCACCTACGGGCTATATCCCTCGCAGGACCCGCTGCATCCGATTGGACGGTTCTTCGACGGCTCGACCGAGAGCCAAGTGGGCCTGAAGGCCGGTCTGACTCAGGACATCTGGACGGTCATCAACCGCAACGTCGCTCCCCTGCAGGGTCTCATCAACCAGGGCGATGCCCGCTTTGCCCGGTTTTTGAACGATGCCCTGGTGATGGCGCCCGGTCCGCGGGCCCGTGCCCTGTCTGAGCTCTACCAGCTGCGCGATGCGGCGATCCGCGGATTGGCTCAGCGCTTCATCAGCCATCCGTGGCCGTCGACGTTCTTGCTCATCGTCTCTCCACTGGTCAGTTGGCTGTGGGCGGGGGCGATCATCGCCGCGCTGGGCGGTCTGCTGGCCCTGTGGCCACTACCGCCGCCCCGGCGGCGCCGGCTGCCCACCCCACCGGCAACCGACGGCGGGGACGGGATGGCCAGTCCGCAGGACACGCGGGCCCGGGAGCTGGTCTAGCTGAGCTACGTGCTGGTGCTCATCGTCCTGGCCGTGGCCGTGTTCGTGATTTCAGCGCCGCTGCGCGCCCCACGCGAGCAGGAGGATTCTGAGGCTGCGGCGACCCGGATCGCTGAGCTGGAGGCTGCCCGGGAAGCCAAGTACCACGAGATCCGCGACGCGGAGCTGGATCTGCGCACCGGCAAGCTGTCCCAGGATGACTACGAGGCTGTCGATCGCAGCTTGCGCGCCGAGGCGATTGAGATCATGCACGCGCTGGACCGCGCGCATGAGACGACGTCCGCCGCGCGCTAGCATCGAGCGCCGTGGTTGCGATCCTCGACATCGTCCAGGTGCTCATCTGCGTGGTCCTGGTCTTCCTCATCCTGATGCACTCGGGCAAGGACGCCGGCCTGTCGGGGGCCTTCGGCGTGGGCACGGGCGCCGGCCCGCTGGGCGGCGGCTCACTGGTCGAGCGCAACCTCAACCGGTGGACGATCGGCTTCGCCGTGCTGTTCGTGATCAACACGATCGTGTTGATCAAGGTCTCCTAGCCGCGGCGGGTTACTGGCCGCCTAGCTGGTCGACGAGCCGCAGCAGCTCAAGGGGGCTGAACGGCTTGGTCAGAAACAGGTCGGCCCCCGCCTCCTCGGCCAGGCGCTCGGTCCGCTCCCCGTGAGCGGCGGTGAGCATCACGATCGTGGCCTGGTTGGTGGACGGGTCAGCGCGCAGGCGGCGGCAGGTATCGATGCCGTCCAGGCGCGGCATGTCGACATCGAGGAACACGATCACCGGTCGCTTGTCCTGAGCGATCCGGAGGGCCTCGATTCCGTCCGCGGCCTCGTGGAGCTCGAACTCCGAGACGTCCTCCAGCGTGGTGGCGACCAGCTTGCGAATGAAGCGGTCGTCATCCACGACCAGCACGGCGCGGGTCACCGGATCTGGTCTCCGATGGCCGCGAAGGTCGCGTCGTCAATGGAGTCAAAGGCGCCGACTACGGCGGGATCGAAGTGGCTGCCTGAGCCGCGGAGGATCATCTCCCGGGCGCGGGCCAGCGGGGACGCGGGCCGGTAGGGCCGGTCTGTAGTCAGGGCGTCGAGGACATCGGCGACGGCGAAGATTCGCGCGGCCAGGGGAATCTCCAGCGCCTTGAGTCCGGCCGGGTAGCCCGATCCGTCCCAGCGCTCATGGTGGTAGCGAACCACCTGCACCGCCTCCTGGAGGAACTCGATCCCTCCGACGATCTCGGCTCCGATCGTCGGATGGCGCGACATGAGCCGGCGCTCCTCCGCGGTCAGAGCGCCCGGCTTGTAGAGGATCGAGTCGGGGATTGCCACCTTGCCGATGTCGTGAAGCAGGAAACCGAACTCGATCTCCGGAGCATCAGGGTGGGCGAGGCCCAGAGCCCGGCCGATCTCAATTCCGTATGCGGCCACCCGCTCGGCGTGCTTTCCGGTGTAGGCGTCGCGGGCTTCAACGGCGTTGGAGAGCGCCCGCACCGTGGCTGTATAGGAGCGGGTCAGCTGCTGGCTGCGCGCCCGTTCCTGCTTGAAGACCTCGCGAAGATCGGCGGCGTAGCGCTCCAGCTGGCTCTCCTTGGCCGCCGCCTCCTGCTCGTGTCGGTGAAGCTCAGCCCGCAGACGGGTTATCTCCGCCATCAGGTCGCTGTCGCTTCTGAGCTCCATGTCGGCTACCGGGCGCAGACTTCAGCGCAGGGCTTGTAGGAGGGCTTGGGGGGCATCCTCGACGGGCACGACCTCGATCCCCAGATTGACGATGCCCGCCGGGGTGGGGGTGGCCCCGTCTGAGAATAGGATCACCGCCCGTCGGAGCCGTCTGCCCCTCAGGTCCAGGGCCTGCAGGGCGGCCTGGGGGTTGCGGATGCCGACGTCGATGAGTGCCACCTCGAAGCGTCGCTCTCCGCACACTCGCGCCGCCGCCGGGCCGGTCGTCTCCCACTGGTGCTCGATCCCGAGCTCATCCAGGGCTGGCTCCAGCGCCACCTGCATGTGCGGACGGCCGACCACCAGCACCCGTGAGCGACCCGCGCGCACGGCCGCCGCTAGCACCTGGCGCAGCTCATCGGCGTCGATCGGCTTTGCCACCACCCACTCTCCGGCCAGCTCCCGGCGCCCCGCGAACACCGACACGAACAGGATCGGGATCGCCCGCAGCTCAGGATCGGCGCGAATCGCGGCCAGAACCTGGAAGCCGTCCAGGCCGGGCATGAAGATGTCCAGGGTGATCGCGTCAAAGCGCTCGCCGTGCAGGCGCTCCAAGGCCTGTGCGCCGGTGGTGGCGATCGTGGGCTGCACCTCCAGGGGCGTGAGTTGTCCGGCGATCAGCGTGGCCACGTCGGGCTCGTCGTCGACGATCAAAATCTTGCGGCCGCGGAGCACTTCGAGCGGCTGCTCCTCGTCGTGGCCGAGGACGGCCGCCGGGAGCCGGACGTAGAAGGTGGTGCCTCGCCCCGGCTCGCTCTCCACCTCGATCTCACCCTCGTGCAGCTCGACCAGGGACTTGACGATCGAGAGGCCGAGACCGGTGCCCGGGATCGAGGCGTCGGAGCCGTGGGCCCGGTAGAAGCGGTCGAAGATGTGGGCCCGCTGCCCGGCGGTCATTCCGACCCCGGAATCGGCGACGACGATTCGCACCCAGGCGCGGTCGGCCTCCACGCCGACATGGATCCGCCCTCCCGCCTCGGTGTAGAGGTGGGCGTTGGTGAGCAGGTTGTGGATCACCTGGCGGATTCGGGCCGGGTCGGCCATCGCCAAGGGCAGCGCCGGCGAGACGTAGATCCCGAGGCGCTGGTCCTTCTCGCCGATCCGCGGGCCCATCAGCTCGGCCACCTCGCGCACGGCCTCTCCGACATCGATGGGCCGGCGCGAGATCTCCACGTTGTCGGCCTCGATCCTCGCCACGTCGAGCAGATCGTTGACCAGCTCCACGAGTCTGTCGGTGGAGCGCAGGATGATGTCCACGAACTCGCGCTGGCGCGCATCGAGCTGCTCGGAGTTGCGCCCTAGCAACTCGACGAATCCCTTGATGGAGGTCAGCGGGCTGCGCAGCTCGTGGGAAGCGGTGGCCACGAACTCGCTCTTGGCTCGTTCCAGCCGGGTCCGCTCGGTGACGTCGCGGACTGTCCACACGACGCCGGCGGCCTGGGAGCCTAGGGGCGCGGCCGTCACGGCTAGCACGCGGCCGTCGCGATTGATGCTGGTCTCCCCCTCCAGGGCGGTGGACAAGTCAGGCAGCGGGCTGCCCGGCGCGTCCACCCGGTTGCCCGGAGCCAGCGTGGGGAGTAGCTGCCGCGCGCGGGGATTGGCGGTGGCGATCCGGCTTGACCCCGGCTCAGTGACCAGGAGCCCATCGCCCAGGCTCTCGATCGTCACCGCCAGCCGGCGACCGTCCTGCTCAATGCGTCGTTGGGCCTCGGTCAGGGACTCGGCCATGCTGTTGAACGAGTCGGCCAGGGCCCGCAGCTCTCGCGGGCCGGCGGGCGTGACCCGGCGGGCCAGAGCCCCGCCGGCCAGCTCTCGGGTGGCCTGGACCAGCTCGTCCAACGGTCGTCGCATCGAGCGGGCAAGGGCGGTAATCAGGCCCAGGGCGGCCACCAGGGCCAGGACCCCCGCCGCGATGACGATCATCGCATAGCGATGAGATTGCGTCCGGGCATCGTCGGCGGCCCGACGTTGGCGGACCTGCTGGCGCGCCTGGACCTGGGCGGCGAGACGACCGGCCGCAGCCAACGGGCCGCCCTGGGCGGCGGCCGGACCCAAAGTGTGGCCGGCAGCGCGTTGGCGCGCCAGGCGCTGCTGGCTTATCTGGCCGCGGATCAGCAGCTCGCTGCGCGGATCTGACCGGGCCAGGCGCAGCGCGGCGGCAGCGGCGACGCTGAAGGCATGAGCGGCCCGCGCCCGCGCTGGCGGTGCGGTCGGGCCGGTGGCGTCCCGGCGCACCTCGGCCTCGGCGATGCCGGCACTGGTCAGGTTGGCGGCCGCCGTGGACAGGCTTGACGTCCTGGCCAGGGCATTCTCATAGCTCTGCCGCGCCTGATAGAGGCTCACCACATCGGCCGTGGCCACAGCGGCCAGCACGATCGTCAGTCCGGTGAGCGCCAGGCGAAGCGAGCGGGCGATCGAAAGGCGCATAGGATTTGACTGTCCTTCGCTGACGGCGATCGTACCCCTGTCTGCGGGCGGATCGTGCCGGTCCAATGCCAGCGTGCGGGGCGGGGGTGGCAGCTAGCATGGGCCCGGTGAGGCGCCCCCGCTGCCGGCTCCGGTTGCTCGTCGTCCCCTTCGGTGCTCTGGCCCTGAGCGCCTGCGGCGCTGCGAGGCCGGCGCCGCCTGCGACCGGGGCGAAGTCGAGCGCGTCGGCCGTGCCGGCGCATATTCCCTCGGGCGACTGGCCCACGTTTGACTACACGGCGTCGCGCGCGGGCGTGTATCCAGGCCGGACGGGGCTAACCGCCGGTGATCTGGGCCGCTTGCGGCTGCGCACGGTCGCGGTCAACGGCGTCGTGGACTCAGCGCCGATCGAGCTACACGCGGTGAAGGTCTCCGGACGGCGGCGCGATGTCGTGATCGTGACCACGAGCTACGGCAAGACGGTGGCCATCGATCCCGGACGGGGCAAGCGGCTGTGGGAGTTCGTCCCCCGCGGGGTCAACGCCACGCCCGGCAACTACCAGGTGACGACGAGCGGCCCGGTCGCCGACCCCGACCGCCGCTACGTCTACACGGCCAGCCCCAACGGCGTGATCCACAAGCTCTCCGTGGGCTCCGGACACCAGGTCTGGCAACGCCGGGTGAGCTTTGACCCCCGTCATGAGAAGCTGGCGTCGGCGCTGAACATCAGCGGCCGCTCCGTGGTCGTAGTCAGCGGCGGCTACTACGGCGATGCGCTGCCCTACGACGGGCACGTGGCCATGATCAGCCGTGGCACGGGCCGGATCACCCGCGTCTGGAACGCCCAGTGCTCAAACCGCCACCGCCTGATCCACGCCGGCACCTGTCCTACCACGCGCGGTTCGGCCATCTGGGCACGCGCCGGGACCGTGATCGTCCCCGGCAGCCGCCGCATCCTCACCGCCACCGGAAATGGCGCCTTCGACGGGCATACCGGCTGGGGCGACAGCGCGCTGGAGCTGACCGCGAGCGCGTCACGGCTGCTGCATAACTGGACGCCGACCGATGAGGCCCAGCTCGACCAGACCGACACCGACCTGGGGAGCACCATCCCGGCCCTGCTGCCCGTCTATCACCGGTTGCGGCTCGCCGTTCAGGGCGGCAAGGACGGGCGCCTGCACCTGCTCAACCTGGCGCGCTTGAACGGGACGCCTGGGTCGGCCGGTCCGCGGTTGGGCGGTGAGCTGAGCGAAGTCGCCAGCCCCGGCGGGGGGGAGGTGTTCACGGCCCCGGTGGCCACTCGCATTGCCGGCCGGATACTGATCTTCGTGGCTGACGACGCCGGCACGTCGGCCTACACCCTGCGCGGTGGACGTCATCCGGCCCTGCACGTGGTATGGCAGGACGCCACTGCGGGCACGAGCCCGGTGCTGGCCGGCGGCCTGCTCTATGTCTACGACGAGCAGGACGGACGGCTGGTCATTCGCGCTGCGGCCAGCGGCCGTATCCTGCGCACGCTGGCCGTGTCCGGAGGGCACTGGAACAGCCCGATCGTCGTGGCGGGGCGGATCATCGAGCCGACGGGCAATTACCACTCGAGCGCCGGCTCCAGCCTGGTCTACATCTATCACCTGCCCGGACGCTGAGCCCCGTCCAGCTTTACTACGCCACCCGCCGCTCCGAGACTGGCCGGGAGGCGGCGGGTGGCCGGCCCGAGCAGCGGAGGCATCCTTGCCGCCCGCCGTCCCGAGGCCGAACCAAGCGCAGGGCCAGCTGTCCCGGCCGAGACCCTGCGCATCGGGGCTACTTCTTGATGTAGTGCAGGCTCTTGACGTCCTTGAGCACCCGGGTGGCGCCGTAGGGCTTGTCGAACGCGCCATTCGGGGTGATCCCGTGGTCCGTCCCGTTGCGTATCAGACCGACCACCGAAGCATGACGGGCCTCGACCGTGACGATCGAAAGCGCAGCGGCCAGGATCTTGGGGTTCTTGATGTTGAAGGCCTGCCCCGAATAGGCATGCACGCCCTCATTCTCGAACGTGAACGAGGCCGTCAGGAAACGGCCCTGATGGGCGTCGTCGCCGTGGAAGTCGAACTTCGGCCTCCCGACCGGCTTGTGTCCGAGCGAACGGATCGTCTTCTGCAGCGCGTGCACGTGCTGGTTCTCGTCCTTGGTCACGGCGGACAGGAAGACCCGCGCCTGCGCTGAATGCAGGAACGCGTTCTTGCGCTGATTGGCGGTCGCTCGGTTGTAGAACGAGGACTCCAGGTACTCAAGGGTCAGTGCGTAGTTGAGGATCCCGATGTCTCCCTTGCCGAACATCTTGGCGGGCGGGCGGTTTCCGGTGCTGAAGGCAAACGCGCTGGGGGCCATGGCACCCAGGATCGCGCCACCGCCGACCAGCGCGCCACCGGCCAGGCCGGTGCGACGCAGGAACTGCGATCGGGTGTCGCCATCGAGGGCGTCCATCGCCTCGGCGGCCGTCTCACGGACGGCACCGTCAACGTCGACGGCTTCGAGATTTAGTTGGTCCATTGGGCGTTGCTCCTTTCGGACCCTGTTATGGGCCCTGATCTATGGTGCTATTCCGGCCGTTCCTTGATACTGCGTACTGACTCGGCGTTTGGATCAATCGCCTCTGCCGGCCCACGTGGAACCGGTCCAGCCGACAACAGCAACCTCGGTCAGCCAGTGGCGGCTACGGCGGCGCTGTGGCGCCCGGAACGGGCCTTCACCGCCCACCGCGGCTTGGCCAGCAGCAGCTGCACGTCGCTGATCCGACGCTCGGCAAAGCCGCCCTCGCAGTAGGCCAGGTACAGGGTCCACATACGCTGGAAGGCGTCGTCGTAGCCCAGCTCGCACAGCTCCTGGCGGTGGGCGGCGAAGTTGTGGCGCCAACGGCGCAGGGTCTCCACGTAGCTGTCGGTTATGTCCTCGAGCCCGACCGTCTGCATATCGGTGCGTCGGGCCACGTTGCGGGCCATGACCTCCATGGAAGGCAGCGCACCACCGGGGAAGATGTAGGTCTTGATAAACGACTTGGAGGCTTTCTCCACCTCATAGGCCCGATCGTCGATCGTGATCGCCTGCAACAGCATCGCCCCGTGCGGGCTGAGCAGCTGGGAGCACTTGGCAAAGAAGGTGCCGATGTGCTGCCAGCCCACCGCCTCGATCATCTCGATCGAGACGAGCTTGTCATAGGAGCCCTCCAGATCGCGGTAGTCGCGCATGATGATCTCGACGCGATCGCCGAGGCCGGCCTGCCTCACCCGCTCAGCGGCGTAGTCATGCTGCTCGCGGGAGATGGTGGTGGTGGTCACCCGGCAGCCCCGCGTCCTGGCGGCGTGGACGGCGAAACCGCCCCAGCCAGTCCCGATCTCGAGCACGTGATCGTCGGGACCGAGCTCCAGGCGCTCGCACACCCGCTCTAGCTTGGCCACCGAGGCCTCCTCCAGGCTCATGCCCTCGTGCTCGAACAGGGCGCAGGAGTACATCATGGTCGGATCCAGCATGCGCGAGAAGAGCTCGTTGCCGAGGTCATAGTGAAAGGCGATGTCCCGGCGGCTGCGCTGCCGGGTACTACGGTTCACCCAGGCCCGCACGCGCTGGCGCGGGGTCCACAGCGGGGCGGTGAAGGCGCGGACACGGTCGATCAGCACGGCGTTGCGGGCGGCGAGCCTGATCACGGCCACCAGATCGGGGGAATCCCAGGCTCCGGCTGCGTAGGCCTCGGCCAGGCCCGCGCTGCCACGCATCAGCATGGGCCAGAAGTCCGGCCGGTTGACGTTGATCAGCGCGGCTGGAGGGCCGGACCCGAACGTATGCCGGCGCTGGCCTTCGACCACCGTGAGGCTGCCCACGCGGATCTGGGCGAGCAGTCCCCAGGCGGCCAGCCGCCACATGCCGACCGAGCGCGGCCTCACTGTGTCGCTCCGCTTGGCGGGTGGGGGTGCAGGCGAGCGCCGGCCAGTTTGAGGCCCACGGCATGCCCGTAGATCAGGGCCAGGACGCGGGCGGTGGCCAGGGGGTAGCGCGCGCTCAGATACGCCGCCGAGGTCCGGGTCAGCTCCCGGCGCTCCAGCGACAGGGTGGCGTCGAACACGGTCTGGCCGCCCCGCTGGCTGTCGATGTGCACCGACAGGGTCTGCGCGGGCTCACTGGCTCGGGCCTCGTACACGTGGTCCATGCCCATGAACGGCGAAACGTGAAGCGCTTTGGCGAACCGACCTCGCAGCACCGGCGCCGGGGCGGAGGTCGGCCCCAGCAGGTAGGAGTGACGCTCGCCCCAGGGCGTGTTGGTCACTTCGGCCAAGACTGATTGCACGCTCTGGCCGCCGGCTCCGAAGCAGTAGTAGAAGCTCACTGGGTTAAAGCACATACCCCAGGAGCGAAGCTGGGTGAGCACGCGAATGGGACCGTCACACTGCCCGCCGCCTAGCTCGGCTACCCGATCACGCACGGCTGCGGACAGGGACAGCTCCGGGGGACCCAGGTAATCGCGGCGGCGAAAGCGGAGCAGCCCGGGGGCGCGCCGGACCAGGCGACCGCCCAACAGGTCATCGAGCTCGTCGAGATCCACGTAGGCCAGGGCGAGCGTGTGGGAGAACTCCTTTTCGGGCTCGCGCCGGCGATGGCGGATCGTGCCCTCATACAGGCAGCTCACGCTTGGCATCCCCTCGCCATCCAGCCTCGGTTGACGGGATGCCGCGGGAGTATTCGAGCTCCTCACAGCCCGACCCCGAAATGCTTGGCCACGCGCAGGGCGCTGACCACGCCATCCTCGTGAAAGCCCCAGCCCCAGTAGGCCCCGCAGAAGTGCGTGCGGGAGCGGGCGTTGATCTGGGCAACGCGCTCCTGGGCTCGTACACCCTCGGCCGTGTAGACAGGATGTGCGTAGTCAATCGTCGCGATCACCTTGTCGGGCGCGATCTCGCCGGTTCGGTTGAGCGTCACGCAGAACTCACGCTCGGCCCGAAGGGACTGGAGCCGGTTCATGTGGTAGGTGACCGTCGACTGGGGGCCCGGAGGCTGGGTCAGGTGATAGTTCCAGCTCGCCCAGGCCCGGCGGCGCCGGGGCAACATCCGCACATCGGTGTGCAGGACCGCCGTATTGGGCTGGTAGGGGATCGCGCCCAGGATGTCGTGCTCACGGTCGCTGGCGTCTGTGAGCAGGGCCAGGGCCTGGTCGGAGTGGGTGGCGAGCACCACCTCGTCATAGCCCTCGGCCTCAGCCCCGCGCGGGGTGACGAGGACGCGATCGGGCAGGCGCGCGACGCTGGTCACCGGGGTGTCCAGCCGCACACGGGCCTCGGACGCGGCGATCAGGGCTTCTACGTAGCGGGCCGACCCCCCCCGGATCGTGCGCCACCGCGGACGGTCACGGACCGACAACATGCCGTGATTGTCGAAGAACTCGGCCAGGAAGCGGGCGGGGAAGCTCCACATCTGATGGGGATCGGCCGACCACACGGCTGAAGCCTGGGGCACGATCAGCTTGTCGATGAACGGCCGCGAGAAGCGCTGCTGCTCGAGCCACCGGCCCAGCGAGGGTCCCTGTCCACCGGCATGCACGAGGGCCCGGGCGGCGTGGTTGAAGCGGGCCAGATCAGCCACCATGCGGTGGAACCATGGCGTGACCAGGTGCGCGCGCTTGGCGAACAGACCGTTCGGCGAGCTGCCGTTGTACTCGAAGTCACCGCGGCCGTCACTGACCGAGAAGCTCATCGTCGAAGGCTGCCAGCCCACCCCCAAGCGAGCCAGTAGACGCGCAAAGTTGGGGTAATTGCGGTCGTTGAAGACGATGAACCCCGTGTCGACCTGATGGGTCTGGTTTGGGGTGTCGACCCGAATCGTGTTCGCGTGGCCACCG
>JALYZQ010000034.1 GCA_030948805.1 Actinomycetota bacterium
GGGCCTGGCGGCTCGCGCTCCACCCCGGCGGCGACCGCCGGGCCTTCGGCCTGGCCGTGCTGGCCGCGCTGACGGCCACGCCCATCGTCTGGGAGCACTACATGGTGCTGCTCTTCATCCCCATCGCGATGGCCTCACCCCAGCTTTCACGGGCGTGGTTGATCCCCCTCGGCAGTCCGATCGCCGAGGTTCTCTCCCGGGTCGTTCCGGCTGATCGCGCCGACCGCCCGTTCTCCCCCGACCTTCTGCGCAGCGCAGGCCCCTGGCTGGTGCTCGAGTTGCTCACGGCGATCGTCGTCTGCACTACCCCGGAGCAACGCCGCCGCTTCTGGGCGCGGGTGCGCCGACTGCCGCACGGCGCCGCACCGGCTGGCGCGGGTCCGGCGCCTGAAGTGGCCTGATCCGCCACGCCCGGCGCAATCAGAACTGGTAGCCGATCTGGTCGATCTGCCAGCCTCCGGACGGGGACCGCTCGAGCTTGATGGTTATGGGCTCGACGGACACCGGGTTTGAACGCCCGGCGGATCTGGCCGGGGTTGTAGATCGTGGCCAGACCCTCCGCGCTCGAGGGTCGGCCCGAGAGCTCGAGCAGCTCGAGCAGCTCGATCCGTAGGCTCGGCTGAGCGCCGCGACTCCGAGAGCCGCTAACTGGCGTCCGGCATGCAAAGACCTGGTCACCGACGCATGTATCGACCGCCTGAGAGGCAGCCTTGACGGCGGACATGCACGCCGTGCCAAACGCCCGCAGATCTTGCGGGCTGGCGCATCGTGCATCTGGAGCAGTGCGTTCGTGCCACGGTCGCCGCGCGCGACGGCCATTGGCACGTGGTGCACGCCCGTCAGGGGGCTGTGCGGTCGTCGGAGTGCACGCCGGCCGCCAGCCGGGAGCCGCCAGCCGCCTAGATACCCGACAGGTTCTGAGACACCGAGTAGGCCGCCGGGAACATGAGCACGATCATGAGCGCCGGAAAGACCAGGAACATGAGCGGGAAGAGCATTTTGATCGGAGCCTTCTGCATCTTCTCCCGGGCGGACTGACGCCGGCGCCGGCGCTCCTCTGAGGAGAGCTCGCGCAGCACCGGGCCGACCGAGGTGCCCAGCGTCTCCCCGCGCGAAGCCGTGCGGACGAAGGCCCGCGTTGATGGGGTGTTACACCGCTCGACCATGTCATCCAGGGCGGCCTGGATCGAGATGCCCAGGCTCTGCTGCTTCATGGTCAGGCGCAGCTCATCGCCGAGCGCGCCCTGTAGCCGCTCCGACACCAGGCCCAGCGCAGCCGAGAAGCCCATGCCAGCCTCGATGGTGGCGATCAGGAGGTCGATCAGCTCGGGCAGCTGACGCTCGATCTCCTCCAGGCGCTTGGAGCCACGCTTGCGGATCACGAACGCCGGCAGCTGCCAGCCGGCGGCGGCTGACATCGCGATCAGGAGGAGCTGCATGCCGGAGATGCTCCCCGACGACATCAGCAACAGGAAGGTCGCGGGCAGCCCGACCGCGGCCAGGGCACGGTAACCGTGAACCACCTCCAGCTCGACGTCGTAGAAGCCGGCGGCGGCCATCTCGCCCTTGTCCAGGGCGGGAATGTTGGGGAAGCGCCGCATGAGGAACGTCCCCGTGCGCCGCGCCAGCTTGCGCACGCTGCGCTTGAGGTGCTCCGTGGCGCTGAGGTCGCGGCCCTCAAAGGCGGTCTCGAAGCCGTAGTCCTTGATGTTGTACAGGTGAGCCTTGAGCTGGAGCCGCGGCGTGACGAAGGCTCGCACGAACAGGCGCCCACTCACGGCGACCATGATGACTCCAATGGCGAACAGAAACATGACCATGGTCTACACCTCTACGTTGGTTATCTTCGACATCACCTTCCACCCCGCGAAGACCATGCCCGTCCCGACGAACATGAGCACTATCCCGATGGTGGAGTGAAGGAGCGGGCGGGCGTATACGGGTGACACCAGATTCATGCCGACGAACATCACTCCGGGCAGAGCTGTGAGCACCAAGCTGGACATCTTTGCCTGAGCGGTCAGTGCCCTGACCTCACGCCGCAGATCAGCCCGTTCCCGGGCACCCTCGGCCACGCGGTCCAGCGCCTCAGAAACGTTGGAGCCCGAGCGCCGGTTCAGGGCTGCGATCAGCGCGACCTGGCTCACGTCCGGCGCCTCCATCCGGGCGGCCACCGCCTCCAGTGACTCGTCCAGCGGCCGGCCGAGCGCCTCATCGGTGATCGCGCGATCGAGCTCGCTGCGCGTCGGCTCATCCGCGGTCTCGGCCACGGCGGTCAGCCCGCCGATGAAGCTGCGCCCGACCCGCATCGCGCTGGCCAGGTCCTGAAGATATCCGGGTAGCGTCTCGCGGAAGACGTCACGCTGCTTGCGGGCGTTGCGCTTGATCGCCTGGCGCAATGCGATCGGCCAGCCCAAGAGGGGAGCCAGGCCGAACAGCATCGAGCCGCTGAATACCGTGATCAGGGCCGCCGCGCCCACGCCGATGAGCGCGGCCCGCTTGACCAGGTAGGCCGGGGTGTGAGGGCTGCGGGCGATCCCCACGTCCTCCACGAACGCGGGCCACCACCGCCCGTTCTCGAACATCTTGATCAGGCCACCGCGACGGCCCGCTGATTCGCCGGTCAGGAGGTCGAGCCCGGTGGATTCAGGACTGGGAAGGTAACTGCCCACTCGCACGCGCACCGCCCGGCGCGACGGCCGGTAGAAGGCGCAGAGGACGGCCAAGGCGACGAGCAGGCCGCACAGACCCGCCACGACCAGCGTCGCCTTCGGGGAGGCCCAGAAGGAGCCTGTGGCCACCGGGTGCGTCACCGCGGCCAGGGCGGGATTCGGAACCGTCGATCCGCCACCCGTCTGTGCGGAGGTGGCCGGAGGGCCGAAGCTGGGGGCCGAGCTGAGGTGGCCCGTGGTCACCAGCGGCGTGGGCTGCGCCGCGTGGGCCGGCCGGGTCGAGGGCGCCGGTGGGCGGTGCGAGACCGGGGCGGGCGCGGCACTGGTGGCGACCGAGCCGGCAACCCCGTCGACACGGGCGCCGATCGCCACGGGACGCCCGGAGTGTGATGCCGAGCGCCAGCGGACCACGTAGCCGCGGGTCACGGCGGCCTCGATCTGCTTGAGCACGCTGGCCAGGTGCGAGGGAGGGGCCTTTTCGAACTGCCCGGGTAGGACCTTGGCCAAGGCGGCCAAGGAGCTCGGAGTCGCGCGGCGGTCCTTCACCCCCACCGTGAAGATCGGAACGTGGGCGGCGGTGGCTTCGGCTTGTGCGGCCACGCCGATGGCCCCACCCTGGGCCGGTTGACCGACACCGTCGGAGACGATGACAATGGCTCCCAGCGCCACTTGGGCCTTTGCCAGCTGAGCCAGGCCGGTGGTGACCGCCGCCGGAACGTCGGTGCCGCCACCGGCGGAGGGGACCTTGGCCAGTCCGCGGCTGATCGCCGCGGGGTCACTGGTCAGAGGCAAGAGGACGGTCGACGTGGTATCGAAGCCGATCAGGCCGAGCTCCTCCTGGGCTTGGCGCCGGGAGACCAGGGAGCGCAACGCGGACGTTGCGGCGGCCAGCGGAGCGCCGCGCATGCTCCGGCTGCGGTCCAGCAGGACCATCACGCCGAGGTCACGCGGGGCAGGCTGCGTGGAGGGCGACACAGTGAGGGGCCCCACCGGTGCGCCGTTCTCGGTCACGTGAACGGTGGCCGGGCTGAGCTTGGCACCGCGGGGGGGCAGCAGGACCAGCGCCCGCTGCGGGAACGTGGTGCCGTTACCCAACCAGCCGGTCAGACTGGCTGAGCCGCTGGGGCCCTGTGCGGCCGCAAGGCCGGCGGTGGCCAGGCCGAGGAGCAAACAGGCCAGGCCGAGCAGCACCAGCCGGCGGGGTCCCCCTGGGCGAAGCCGGTCAGCCACGGCCGCCGCCGGCCAGGGCGACCGGTCCGCGCACCGCCAGGTCGCTCGGAAGCTCGATGCCCCGGCGCTCGAACTTGTCCAGGAAGCCCGGGCGCAGACCCGAGGCCTTCAGGGACCCGACGATGTGATTGGTCTGGTCGACGGCGTCGATCTCGAAGGCGTAGAGGTCCTGGAGGGTGATCACCTCTGACTCCATCCGCTGGACCTCGGTCACGGCGACCACGCGGCGTGACCCGTCGTGCATGCGCTCGATCTGGATCAGCAGGTCCAGAGCGGAGGCGATCTGCTCGCGGATGGCCCGCAGGGGCAGGTCATAGCCGGCCATGAGCACCATCGTCTCCAGGCGGGCCAGCGCATCGCGGGGGGTGTTGGCGTGCAGGGTGGAGAGCGATCCGTCGTGGCCGGTGTTCATGGCCTGGAGCATGTCCAGGGCCTCCGGGCCACGGCACTCTCCGATGACCACGCGGTCGGGGCGCATACGCAGGGTGTTCTTGACCAGGTCGCGGATCGCGATCTCACCCTCGCCCTCGATGTTCTTGGGTCGCGACTCCAGTCTGAGCACGTGGCGCTGGTTGAGGTTGAGCTCCGCCGCGTCCTCGATCGTGATGATCCGCTCGCTGTCGGGGATGTAGGAGGAGAGAGCGTTGAGCATCGTCGTCTTTCCCGAGCCCGTGCCGCCGGAGATCAGGATGTTCAGCCGGGCTTGCACGCACTTGGAGAGCAGATCGGCCGTCTCGGGGCTGAGGGCGCCCTTCTTGATCAGGCCGTCCATGTTGAGCTTGTGCTTGCCGAACTTGCGGATGGTCAGCAGCGGCCCGGACAGCGAGAGTGGCGGGATGGTCGCGTTGACGCGGCTGCCGTCGGGCAGCCGGGCGTCGACCATCGGCGAGGATTCGTCGATCCGCCGTCCCACCTGGGCGACGATCTTCGAGATGATGCGCATCAAGTGTCCGTCGTCGGCGAAGCGGATCGGGGTCTTGTGCAGGCGCCCCTGGCGCTCCACCCAGACGTCATAGGGGCCGTTGCACATGACCTCCGAGACCGTGTCGTCATCGAGCAGCCGCTCGATCGGACCGTGGCCGAGGATGTCGGCCGTGAGCTCGACGGCGATTTGCTCGCGGTCCTCACGGGAGATCCCGGGCTCCTTGGCCAGCCGCTCGGTGAGCTCATCCTGTACGCGGTTGCGAAGCGTGGACTGGTCTAGCTGAGTGTTGAAGAGCTGGCGCCCGAGATCCTCGATCAGGCTCAGATGGACCCGCGTCTTCATCTCCGAGAAGGGGACGGCAAAGCGGTCCTGGCGGTCCTCCTCGCCTCCGTGGGAGAGACGCTCGTGCAGCTGCATCAGGCGCTCCGGCGGTTACGACGGAAGATCGACTGGCGCTGCTGCCCTCCCGCGGAGGTCTCGGCGGCCTTGGGCAGCTCGATCACCGGCGCGATGCCCTCGGCGGCCGCGCGCTTCTTGGCCTCCTCGATATAGAGCTGGGCCAGGGAGCGGTAGGCCTTGGCCGCCTCGGTGCTGCGCTGGAAGGCGATCGGCTGACCCTGGTTGACTGACTTGGTGATGTCACGGCTGCTGGGCACGAGAATGTCGACGTCTCGGCCCAGGATGGCCAGCACGTCCTCGCGCTCGATTCCGACGTTCGTGTTGGCCCGGTTGAGCAGGATCTTGACCCGGCGACGGTCGTACTCCATCCGCTCGAGGGTCTCCAGGCCAAGCTTGGTGTTCTTCAGCGACAGGGTGTCGCGCATCGCCACCACGCAGAGGTCGGTCGAGGAGTCGATCAGGCTGATCACCTCAGGCCCGAAGCTGGGCGAGGTGTCGATGATCACGAACTCGAACATCTCTCCCAGGAGCCGCTGGACCTCGGACAGGAACGGAACGGTGATCATCGCCGCCTGATCGGGGCGGACCGGGGCCAGCAGGGCGCGGGCGCCGGAGGCATGTTCCATGAGGAAGTCCTCGAGCTTGTCGGCGTCCAGTGATCCACCCGAGCGGACGAGGTCATAGATGGTGCGCATCGGCGTCAGGCCCATGGCCAGCGCCACGTCCCCGAACTGCAGGTCGAGGTCGAGGATGGCCACGCTGTGTCCTGCGTCGGCCAGCGAGACGGCGAGGTTGACCGAAGTCAGCGTCTTGCCACTGCCACCCTTGAGGCCGAGCACGCAGATGATGTTGCGCACCGCCTCGGTCTTGGTAGCCGAGCTGCCGCTCTTGCGGATCACCGCCTTCTCGAGGGCGAAGGCAAGCTGGCGCGAGAGCGCCGGATCGACGGTCGTCCCGGCGTCGGTGGGCAGCGCGACGATGTCATCGACGCCGTTTGAGAACACCTCGTGCAGGTACCCGCCCCGCCCGCTCGGGCAGAGCAGCAGAATCGGCCGGTTGCTGTGCTGGCGGTGAGCCTTGACCACGAAGTCACGAGCCTCGGCGGTGTAGTCGGCCACGGCGACGATCAGCGCGTCGCCAGAGCCCAGTCCGCTGGCTGTGGGACCCTCGAGCTCGAGGTAATCGAGCACCTGGATGTTGGGATCCCGCGCGACCAGGGTCTCGACCAAACCGCGGTCGACTTCCCCGTCGAGGGCGACCAGAACTTGTAGCTCGCTCATGCTGGGCTCACTTCCGGGGTGGGTTGACGGTGGCGACGCTGTCTCGGACGACCGTGTCCAGCGTGGTGACGCCACGGGGCGAGGTGGTGGCGCCGTTGGGCCGCAGGGTCAGATACAGGCTTCCGTTGTTGGCCGTCCAGATGAGATCGGCTGCCTGCGCCGAGGACACGGCCAGCACCAGCGAGCTGCCCGCGAGAGCCGCCGCCGCGGTGGAGGCGTTGTTGCTCGAGGCGCCATTGCTCGAGGCGGCGCTGCTGCTCGTTCCGCCCTGGGCCGTCTTCGCGGAAGTGGCGGCGCCCCCGCTGGGCACCGACGGCTTGACCACCAGGATGTTGGGGTCCAGGAGGACGACCACCGGGTTCTTGCCCTTGGTCAACTGGGCGTACACGTCGACGCGGTCGCCGGCTTGCAGCACGTCGTTGTTGCCCGGAGCCTCGGTGATCGTCAGTGAGATCGCTCGCTGGTCGGGCGTGAGC
>JALYZQ010000040.1 GCA_030948805.1 Actinomycetota bacterium
GGAGGCGCAGATCGCCACCGCGCGGAGCTTCAACGAGCGCCTGCTGGCCAGGCCAGAGCTGTCGGGCACGGTAACGCCGGTGGGCGACGGCGTGCTGGTGGCGGTGCGCCAGTGAGTCCGGCGCCGAAACGGCGGGAGCGGGCCGAGCTGCCGGCCGAGGATCGCAGCGGCTGCACTCCCTGCCGGGGCACGGGCAAGGTGATATCCGGTCTCGATGGGTCACCGCACGAGGTCACCTGTCCGTGGTGCGGCGGCTCCGGCGCCTACACGCCCGGGCGCGATGCGCAGCAGCAGACCGAGGCCCCCAGCGCTCCCTGAACGCCCGATCGGGCCCGGGTAGCACAAACGTCCAGCGGGAGTCAACGTCTGACCCGCTGCGGCCGATAAACCTGTTGCCAGAGTCAGAGTGCCAAAGGCAAATCGTTCGTGAGGGCGGGACGCAAAGCCACGGACCTCTCATCACAGAGGGAGCCGGGCTGCCACCAGAGGCTTTAGTGCTGTCGTAACCACTATTGGTGTGCTTTGGGGACGAGGGATCTGGCGTGACCCAATCCCAAGATCCGAGGAGGATCAATGCTCCACAAGCTCCGTAAGCGCGCCGAGGACGAGAAGGGTTTCACCCTGATCGAGCTCTTGGTCGTCATCCTGATCATCGGCATTCTCGCCGCGATCGCGATTCCGTCGTTCCTGAATCAGAAGTCGAAGGCGAATGACGCGTCAGCGAAGGAGCTGGCCCGGACCGCGCAGACGACGGCTGAGACCGTGGCCACCGATCACAACGGCGATTACACGACGGTGACCCCGACCACGTTGAACGCGGCGGAGGCCTCGATCCCGATCGTGTCCGGCACCAACGCCTGGCTGAGCGCCGCCAGCGGTACGACCACGGGTTATGTTGTCACCACCACGTCGGTGCCGACCGGGAACACCTTCACCATCACCAACGCGGCGGGTGTCGTCACCCGCTCGTGTACCGGCACGACCGGCGGTTGCGTGGGCGGTACCTGGTAGGTGACGCCGCGGGAGTGAGGGTGGCCCGCCTGGCCACCCCACCCGGCGTCACGTGAACTGGCTTTGAACGAGGGCTAAATGTCAAGTGGCTTGCCGCCGATACACAGAGCCGTGAGCCCGCTCAGCCCGCAGACGTATCTGGATCGGCTCGGACGGTCCGGCCGCCTGGCTCCCGCCGCCGTCCTGCTCGCCGGCGGAGCGGCGGTGGCCCACCTGACATTGGGTACGCCAGGGGCCGGCGACTATTCGAGCGGCGCGCCCGTGGCCGGCGACAACGCGGGGCCGGCGATCGACGCGCTGATCCATGGCCATCTATCGAGCCTCGTCTCCCATCAGCCCCTCATGGGGCTCACCTCAATCATCGCTCGGGCGCCGTTTTCCGGTATCGCCGCGCAACTCGGCGCCGGCAGCCGGCTGGCCTACGGCTTCGGCGCGCTGGTATGCCTTCTGCCCGCCGTACTGCTGGCGGCCTGGATCGCCGGTCGGCCTGGAGCTTCCAAGCGGCAACGCCTGGCGGGTCTGATCGCTGCCGGAATCGTGCTCGCCGGTCCGGCCACTGCGGAGGCCGTCCACATCGGCCACCCTGAGGAGGTGCTGGCGGCCGTGTTGGCGACCGGCGCCGTGGTGGCGGCAACGCGCTCTCGCGCCGGCTGGGCCTGGGTGCTGCTCGGCTTGGCCGTCGGTACCAAGCAATGGGCTGTCCTGGCCGCCCCGTGCGTGCTCATGGCGCTTCCGGACCGAAGGTGCGCCATCGCCGCGAAGGCGGGCGCGCTGGCCCTGGCCCTGTCGGCCGCCCTGCCGCTGGCTGGTCCCGCGGCATTCACCCGCGCGGACTCGATCGTCGGCGGCCTCACCTTCACCGACCCGTTCAGCCTGTGGTGGCCCCTCGGCTCGCCGATCCCCGCGCCTCTTCACGCAGCGTTCGTACCGAGCGCTCATCTGCTGCCTGGCATCACCCGGTCGGCCGCCGCCGGATTCGGCCTGGTCGCCGTACTCGGCGCGATGTGGCTCTATCGGTCTCGGCGGGGGGGTCGCGAAGCTCGGATCGACCCGCTCGCTCTGCTCGCGCTGTGCGGCCTGGCGCGCTGTGTGACCGATCCGGATCCGCTCCAGTACAACTTCGTCGCTCTGCTGATTCCGCTGGCCACTTGGGAAGCGGTCGAGCTGGGCCGGCTTCCCCTTCTGACCACACTGGTCATGGGGTCGATCGGGCTGCTGGTCCGGGGATCGGTCGCCCTGAACGCCGGTGCCTCGGCTGACTTGACCCCGACCGCCGTGAGTCTCCTCTCAATCGGCGGTAGTCTGACTCTGGGGGCGTACCTGAGCCGGCGGGCGCTGCGCGCCCCGGGGCATAAACAAGCCGCGGGATTCGGCTCGGTTGCCCCGGCCTGGCTCCGCGAGGGGGCTTAGATGGCTGCTGCACAGCTCGCGCTGGCCGCCGTCTCCGGCCTCATCTTCGGTTCGTTCTTCAACGTCGTCGCCTACCGGCTTCCCCGAGGTGAGTCACTGGTGTTC
>JALYZQ010000078.1 GCA_030948805.1 Actinomycetota bacterium
GCCCCGGACTGTGGTCGGCGAGTCACGGGCCGGTGTCCCCGCCACGGCCGTGCTTGAGGCCGGCGAGGCGATCCGCATCTCCACGGGCGCCGCGGTCCCGGCCGGCGCCACGGCCGTGGTCGCGCAGGAGCAGGTGACGGTGTACTCAGACCAGATCCGGGTCGACGGGCCGGTCGCTGAGGGACAGCACATCCGCGGCCCGGGTGAGGACATGCGCGCCGGCACCACCGTCCTGGCGGCCGGCACCCGCCTGGGGGCGGTGGAGCTCGGTGCGGCCGTCGCCGCCGGAGCCGGGACCGTGAGCGTGTCCACCCGACCGCGGGTCTCGGTCCTGTGCACAGGCGACGAGCTGCGAGCCCCTGGAGAGCCGCTCAGGCCCGGCGAGATCCACAACTCAAACGCGCCGATGCTCACCGGCCTGAGCGCGCGGGCTGGAGGGTTGACCGGCTCCGCGGGGCGACTCCCTGACGATCGGGGGGCCACGGTGACCGGCATCGCGGCTGCTCTGGAGGAGTCTGACCTGGTCATCATCTCCGGCGGGGTGTCGGTGGGACCCCATGACCACGTAAAGCCGGCTCTGAACGAGCTCGGCGTTCAGGAGGTGTTCTGGAGGGTCGCCCTTCAGCCCGGCAAGCCCACCTGGTTCGGCACCCAAAACGGCCGCCGGCTGGTCTTCGGTCTGCCCGGAAACCCGGTCTCGGCGGTGGTCACCTTCTCCCTCTTCGTCCAGCCGGCCCTGGCCGCGATGCAGGGTCAGCACGCCCCGCCGGCGAGCGCCCACGCCGTGCTGGGGGCCGACGTACGCCGCAACCCCGCCCGCGAGCAGGCGGTGCGCGTGCGTCTTCAACGCGGACCCGCTCAGACCGTGGCCGTCCCCAACGGGTCCCAGGGATCCCACATTCTCACCTCGCTTCTGGGCGCCGACGCGCTGGCCATGGTGCCGGCCGGCGAAGGGGTCCTGCCGGCCGGCGCCACGGTCGCCCTGGTGGCGCTCGCGGCCGGATCCGCCTGACCGGGCACAATCTCGGCCAATGACCGCACCGCTGATGATCGTCGCGATTCTGTTCTCGGCTGCCGTGGCCTGGCGACGCCGGCGCACGACCCAGGGCCTGCGCGCGGACGCGGTGATCGTCTCCCCGCGCCGATCGACCACGATCGCCCGTGACGGTGAGGTCCGCTCGGCTCAATCAGCCGAGCTGACACTGAACCCGAGCGATCTGGAGAACCTCTGGAGCCCGGCCAATCTCGAGAACCTCGCTCGCACCTACTGGCAATGGCTCTCACGCGTCACGCTCGGGCTGATTCGGGTCAGCTACCGCGAGCGGAGCCGGTCGGTCATCGTGCTCGTACGGGCCTTGACCATGTTGCGCTTTGATGCCCCCGAGTACACGCTGGAGCCCGATCACGGCGCCGTGCGCTGGCGGATCCGCGACGGGCTGCTGGTCGCCCGCGCCGGACGCGGCTCGGGCTACCTTTCTCTGGACGTGCGGCGTGCCGGCTTCGACGACCGTGGGCGCGCGCGGCTGAAGATCGAAGTCGAGGTGGCCAACTTCTACCCCTCGATCGCCGTCGGCTTCAGCGTTCCCGTATATGAAATGACGCAGTCCGCGATCCACGTCCTGGTCACCAACGGCTTTCTGCGGTCACTGGCCAAGCTGGACCTGGCCAAGTCCAAGGTCGGCCAGCTCTCGGACCGGACCTGAGCGACTCGGCCGAGCGCTCAGCTGTAGCGGATGCCCAGCGCGCGCATCTTGGTTCGGTCATGGCGGGCAAAAATGCGCCGCACCGTGCCCGAACGCGAGCGCATGACCAGGGACTCGGTGCTGGCGCCCCGGTCACCCTGATAGCGCACACCCTGCAGCACGTCGCCGTCGGTCACCCCGGTGGCGGAGAAGAACGCGTCGTCGCCGGAGACCAGGTCGTCACAGGTGAGCACCTGGTCTAAGTCATAGCCGGCCCCCACCGCCGCCTCGCGCTCGGAGTCGTCACGGGGCCACAAGCGGCCCAGTAGCTGGCCGCCGATGCATTTGATGGCCGCCGCGGAGATGACTCCCTCGGGCGTCCCGCCGATTCCCCACAGCAGATCAACCGGGGAGTTCTCACTCACCGCCAGCAGCGCAGCCGACACATCACCGTCGGTGATCAGGCGCACGCGCGCGCCGGCGTCGCGAACCTCGGCCATGGCCTGGTGATGGCGCTCACGGTCCAGCATGACCACCATCACGTCGCGGATGTCTCGGTGCTTGCGCTCGGCGATCAGGTTCAGCGTGTCGGCCAGCGGACGATCGAGATCGAGGAGGTCGGCGATCTCCGGGCCGCCGGCGATCTTCTCCATGTACACACACGGTCCCGGGTCGAACATCGTGCCCCGCCCCGACAGGGCGATCACAGACAAAGCGCTCGGCATGCCCAGAGCGGTCAGCCGGGTTCCCTCCAGCGGGTCCACCGCGATGTCGACCGCGGGTGGACTCCCGTCGCCGATCTGCTCCCCGTTGAAGAGCATCGGCGCCTCATCCTTCTCACCCTCGCCGATGACCACCACGCCGTCCATCGACACTGAATCCAGCACCTCGCGCATCGCGTCCACGGCGGCCTGGTCAGCGCCCTCCTTGTCCCCACGGCCGATCATCCGCGCCGCGGACAGCGCCCCCGCCTCGGTGACGCGCACGAGCTCGAGAGCCAGGTTGCGATCTGGCTTGTCCGCCGGCTGGGAGGCGTTCACAGGACGCCGGGCGGCTTGCGCCGCCCTCCGCTCTCCTGGGCCCGCCAGACCGAGCCGACCAGGATCAGCACACTGGCCAGTAGGGCCACATACCAACCCCCGGCGATCCCGATCTCACCCGGTGGACTGCCGGGCTTGTCGACCGGACCGCGGAACAGGATGAGCGTCAGTGCGACGAGCGCGATCACCGCCGTCAGCTCACCGCGCGGCCAGGACAGCGCGTGGCCACGGATGATGATGTAGGCCAGGATGGCCGGGGCCACGGCGGCCAGCAGCAAGATGAATTTCATGAACGACAGTGAGATCCAGCCGCTGCACACAGCGTTGGGCCCATGGCAGGTCGCGATGGTGGCGTGGTGGTTGCCCAGCGTGTACCAGCTCAAGAACAACGAGACGCCAAGGAGGATCCCCCCGATGCTGGCCAGAAGCTCACCACGACTCAGCGCCTTGAGATCCATCGCGCCCGGAGCCTAACCGTTTTTTCTCCGCCGTGAGATGGTCTCGCTGCCCAGGCGGCGGGTACCGAGTCCGCGTCGGCGCGGTTTTCAGACAGACTGTGGCCATGGTGTTCAAGCAGCTGTGGCCGGGCGGCGGGGAGGTCGACATCGAACGTCATCTGGCCGGCTTGGAGCTGGGGGCCCACGCGTGGCCGAAGCGGCCCTACAC